>JBJOQB010000105.1:0-22892 GCA_046050125.1 Pseudomonadota bacterium | reverse complement strand
TTCCTCTTATCTTTATATTCTTCCTTATCTCTTCACTTTTACATAATTTACAGTTTAACATTTATTTTTTTCCTATGATTTTTCTTTATTATAATACATGCCCTACTTAAATAACACTCTCGTAATTTTAAATCACTAGAAGAAGCATCTAAAAACTTCACACCTAAATAATAAAATAAGCTAAATAAATTTTTATTCCTAGTTGATAATCATTTAAATTTCTTGTGTAATGTCTTTACATATATAGATTGCATTTTTATTTTATATTAATACAGTTTCGCTTGGTTGTTTTTGCAAGCTTGCCAATAATTTTGCAATTTTTACTTTCATTTGCTTACGTTCAACTATCATATCAATAGCCCCTTTCTGGAGTAAAAATTCTGCTCTTTGGAATCCATCAGGTAGTGTTTCTCTAACAGTTTGTTCAATTACTCTGGGGCCAGCAAACCCTACTAATGCTTTTGGTTCAGCAATTACTACATCACCCATGAAAGCAAAACTTGCAGATACACCTCCCATAGTTGGGTCAGTAAGTACTGATATAAACGGTAATCCCTCTTTAGCTAGTAAAGTTAAGCTTGCATTTGTTTTTGCCATTTGCATTAAAGAGAATAGACTTTCTTGCATTCTTGCTCCGCCTGTAGCACTTACGCAAATAAAGGGCATTTTATGCTCAATTGCATATTCTACGCCTCTTACAAAACGCTCGCCTACTACAGAGCCCATTGAGCCACCCATGAAAAAGAAATCAAATGCAGCAACTACAGTAGGTATACCGCACATTTGACCTGCTACTACAACTAATGCATCAGTTTCCTTACTTGATTTTTTAGCTTCTTTTATTCTTTCTGGGTATTTTTTACTATCTTTAAATTTTAATGGGTCTATCGATACAACCTCTTGAGCAATTTCTACTCTTGGGCTATCGTCTAGTAATGTGTCAATACGATTTCTTGCATTAATTCTGAAATGATGTCCACATTCTTTACAAGTATGTTGATGAGCAACTAAATCATCTTTATATAAAGCAGTACTACAGCTCGGGCATTTTGTCCATAGCCCTTCTGGTATGGTTTTATTGCGTTCTTCTGTTGTAATTTTTGGGGGAAGAATTTTATTTAACCAACTCATAACACTTACCTAATTTAGTTTGCGAGGTGTTAATTTTAACATATTTATTGATTAAGGTATAATATATCATAAATATTAAGATATATTTTTGCTTCATTCTTATTTATGTAATATATGACACTTTGAACTTTAACATGCTGTTTAGGAAATAGATAAGATATTATTTGCTATCCTCTTCTCCAAACAATTTCTTAAAACCAAAATCAGTTAGTGGTTTTATGTATTTTGACATTTTTACTCCTAAAAAACTCTTATAAAATGTTTGATATTATATTAATTATCATGCTTATAAAAATTATATTTTTCAATTGGAATTATGCCAAAGTTTTTAGTTGTTTTAATGGTTGTATATTGCTTTTTCTTATTATTTGGTTCATCAGTACTAAAAGACATAAAACCTTCTTTATGTAAAAATAAATTTTCCTTTTGATTATCATACTTAAAAGTAATGACAGTCTTAAGACCATTACTACCATTACTTCCTACATATTCAACAGAAAAATACCCATTTTTAATTATCATTTTAGAAAAGTAGTCAATTCCATTGCAATTATCGCAAGAAATAACATTATCTAGTTTTTTTAAAAATTTAGGTAATATTTGGTTTTTCTGCCCTAAGAAAATATAAATCCATCTTTTAGGTGCATCTTTATTATCAAGTATATTATCTACTTCATTATTTTTTTGTGCAAAATAAATGATATCTTCAACACCGTCTAAATTTAAATCACCTTGTGCAAAATTTGTTATTGAATAACCTTTGGGCATAATATTTTTATAAGTACTATTTGCTTCTACAATAAAAGTTTCATCTGAATTTGCTTTTACACTTGTGCTAATTAATGCAAATAAAAATAAGTACAATAATGAATTTAATAACTTTGTAAGTTTCATAATATATGTTTTGATATGTTTTTCAAATTATAACAAATTAATAAACAATATTTATTTTTTTATAATTTTAATCATCATATTCATTATAGTTATGCACATGATTTACAAAACGTGTATATTTACCTTGGAATGATAAGCGTATCGTTCCAATTGGTCCATTACGTTGTTTGGAAATGATAATTTCAGCTGTGCCTTTATCTTGGCTATCAGGATGATAAACTTCATCACGATAAATAAATAAAATCACATCAGCATCTTGCTCTATCGCACCACTCTCCCTAAGGTCGCTCATAATTGGACGCTTATTTGGTCTTTGCTCTAAACCCCTGTTAAGCTGTGATAATGCAATTACAGGGCATTTTAATTCTTTTGCTAATGTTTTTAATGAACGGCTAATTTCAGATATTTCAGTTGCTCTGTTTTCGCCTTTTGAACCACCATTTGCAGACATTAATTGAATATAGTCGATTACGATACAACCTAATTGCCCATGTTGCCTTGCTAAACGTCTAGCCCTAGCACGTAACTCCATTGGAGATAAAGCAGGGGTTTCATCAATATACAAGGCTTTATCTTTAAGTTTATTTGCTGTCATCAGTAAATTTTGCCATTCATCAGGGGCAAGCTTACCTGTACGCAAATTTTGCTGATTAATTGAGCCAACTGAGCCAATTGTACGCATAATTAATTGAATTGCCGACATCTCCATAGAAAAAACAGCTACAGGGGCATCATTTTCAAATGCAATATGTTCTGCTACATTAAGGGCAAATGTTGTTTTACCCATTGATGGACGTCCTGCCACAATTACTAAATCGCCTTCATGGAGTCCTGATGTCATTTTATCTAAATCTACAAATCCGCTAGGTATACCTGTGATATCTGAATCGCCTTGTTTATTTACTAATTCATCAATTCGATTAACTGCTTGTGAAAGTAAGCCTTTGATATTTAAGAAACCCTGTTGAGTTCTACCTTGATTTTCATTAATTGCAAAAATTTTAGCTTCTGCTTCATCTAAAACTTGCTTAACTTTTTCATGTGAGGCATTAAATGCTAGTGTTGCGATTTCATTACTTGCACCAATTAAGCTACGTAATATGGATTTATTACGAATAATATCGGCATATTGCTTGATATTTGCTGCAAATGGCATGTTTTGCACTAAATTATTTAAGTAAGCAATACCACCTTGATTTTGTTTTTGTGTTAATCTTTCAGATACAGTCAAAACATCAGCAGGCTTTGCATATTCAATTAATGTACTAATTTGGCTGAAAATTTCACGATGTTCGTAATTGTAAAAATCCTCAGCAGTAATACTATCTGCGATATTATCCCATGTAGAATTGTCTTGAAGCAGAATACCCAAAATAGCTTGCTCTGCTTCGATTGAGTGTGGCGGTGTATTTATTTCTTCAAACTCTTTATCATACTTATAATTTGACATAAACACTACCGCAATCTATTCTATTACACAATTTAGATTATACTACAATGCACTACTTTTTTAAATTGATAAAATTTGTAGAGATTGTGTAATTTGTGCAATTCTTTCTCCGTATAAGCTAGCTGTGTCCAAATCGCCTTGTGTTGGGTGATTTTCGGCATCGCCATTTGATGGAGATGTTGCTAAAGCACCACCATATCCACCTAGATAATTAATATCATCACGTTTTGCAGTTGTAGTATTTGATGATTGTAAACCAGTTCCTACCCAAATCATTGAGTGTTGCATTGAGAATGTCCATAGATATTGAATTGTACTATATTTATCCCCATTCATTGAAGCTGAATTAGTAAATCCACCTGCAACCTTATTTTTCCAACTTTGAGTAAACCATTTTTTTGAGCTTAAATCAGCAAATCTTTTAAAATCAGCAGCAACTGAACCCATGTAAGTTGGTGAACCAAATATAATTCCATCAGCTTTATCTAATGTTTCCCATGCATCATCATCATGGCTTGTAACTTTTGCAACATCAAGTAAAATTGCATTACAGCCACCTTTCTCTACACCTGCTAAAATAGCCTGTGCTTGTCTTTTGGTATGACCATAACCACTATAGTAAGCTACTACCACTGTTTTTTTATCAGACATAATTATTATTTCCTGTGTTGAGTTTGAGTTATAATATAGCTCAAAAATATAAAAACTATGAGAGAGAGAGTTTTATATATAGATTTTTTATAGAAAATGAAGCAAACCAAAAACAAGCGTCATTCCCACGCAGGTGGGAATCCATGGAATTTTATCACAGTTCTGGATACCTGCTTTCGAAGGTATGACGTATATTTATTTATATTATATAACTATCTTATAAATAACCCTCTCAAAACTATTTATAATTTAGCTAAATGTATTCTAGCACTATACTTTTTTATAATTAATAACCACAAATAAATCATGAAATTAAATCCTCATTTATGGGATAATATATTATCTGCTCAAAATTTCAACAATTTACGAGTATTGCCTCAAATAAATAATAATTTAGATATAAATACTATAGATTTTTGTACAAATGATTATTTGGGTATCAATAACATACCAAGCATAAAAAAAGATATACATAATTACCTGATTAATTTATTGAATGATAATAAAATAGATATTGGTGCTACAGGTTCACGCTTACTATCTGGAAATACTTCATCACATATCAAACTTGAGGAACTCATATCAAAAACTAAAGGTAGCGAATCAGCACTGATTTTTAATAGTGGCTATCAAACAAATGCAAGCGTTTTAACGGCTATATTAAATAAATTAGATGCAAATAAAATTAAAGTTTTTAGCGACAAGGCAAACCATGCCAGCTTACATCAAGCATTTAAAAGTTTAAATATTCATCAAATTCGTTATCATCATAATGATTTACAACATTTAGAGCAACGTTTATCAAAACATGTACAAGCAGATGATTATGTTTGCATTGTTACTGAAAGCATTTTTGGCATGGACGGCGATATAACAAATATAACAGAATTAGCTAAATTAGCTGAAAAATATAATGCATTACTATATATTGATGAAGCACATGCAACAGGCATTTTAGGTAAAAATGGCTATGGTTTAGCGAGCAATTTATTTAAAATATATCCAAATACTATTGTAATGGGTACATTTAGCAAAGCTTTAGGTGCTAGTGGTGGATATATTGCATGTAGTAATGCTATAAAAAATCATCTACTAAATAGCTGTGGCGGATTTATTTATTCAACTGCAATTAGTCCACTAATTATGGAGGCTGTTTACTATGTTTGGAATTTATTGCATACGCCACAATTTGAAGATTTAAGACAACAAACAGCAACTACATCAAAGTATATTCGAGATAATTTAATCAATCTTGGCTTTGATATAGGAGTAAGCAATTCGCATATTATTCCAATTATCCTAAAAGATGTTGAAAAATCTCAAAAACTATATGATATTCTTCTAAAAAATAATATTAAAACCAGTCATATTCGTCCACCTACGGTTGCACCAAATACAGCTAGAATTAGGCTTAGCATTTGTGCTAATCTTTCAATTAAACATACAAATAAATTACTTGAAACTATCAAATTATTCTCAAGTTAAATTTAATGGAGATTTAAGAAAACCTAACGGAATTTCTTCTTGAGAAGTTTCGATGGTAAATTGTGCTGGCATACCGTCATGGTTTAATGATTGTGCATTTATTGTTGGACTAATATTAGGTATATTTAAAGTGTCTATTTCAGAAAAATATGCAGTTTGATATTCAGTATTATATGCAACAAATTTATCACATTTTCTTTTTACACATAAGTTACCTGTTAAGCTTAAATATGCTTCTATATTTTCAGGTTGATGTGGTAAGGCTTCGTCATTTTCATGATTTATACCATGATTAAACATTCTACCTAATTTTTGTTTTTGTATATTCTCACATGAAGTAAAGCCGTTATCAATTAGTACTTGATTATTTCTTGTCATTAACCAATCTATATAAAAAGCTGGCTTTTTGCTATTACCAACTAGTTGTAAACTTCCATTCAATAAACCTTGTATATTTTCATCATTACTAGAAGTAAATTTTATAATTGCAGGTTCGCCGTGCCATCTTTCATCTATTAATTTACTTTGTGTTAAATCATGTATAGATAAATTTTGTCTAGCAGTGGTAAATGCGTCAATTTCACCTGATAAAATAGGAGGAAAATTATTTTCCATGGGTTCTTGTAATTCTAATTTAAAACTACACAAATTTTGTTCATGATTAATGGTTAGATTACTAATTTTCCCTATATGAAACATACCTGCTTGGCATGGGCTTGGTAATAATGATGAGCCTTCAGTTAAATTTGCTCGATTAAAAGGTAAAATATCATTTGTATTTTGAAAATATGGAATATGTTTTTCTTCATTTTTGGTTAAAGGAAAATATAAAATAACTTTATCTTTATTGTAAACATCTATAATAGCTTGTCTAGGATAATTATTAAAAATAGTATGCAATTTTATTGAATAGAACATAGTTAAATTTTTATTTAAAAAAATTATTATAAACGTATTCAGAATAAATAGCAAAATTTTAAAGGAAAGGTGCGGGCTTATATTAGAACTCCTAAATATTAAAATTAAGAGAGTGTTCAATTAGATAGATATTTGATAAATTCAATAAATGAAAAGCTAGCAAACATGCGACTTCTAAATTTTAAATTTGTAGAAAAACTATCTATAGATGAATACTTTCAAAATTAAATTTCTAATTATTCAAAAGCCCGCTATAAGTATATAAATAGTATACAAATTTAAAAAAATTATCTACGCATCATTTTTTCGCTAGCGGTTAATGACTCAATGAATGATTGTCTTGAGAACACACGCTCAGCATACTTTAATAATCCAGCAGCTGTTTTTGGTAGATTAATTCCATAATGATCTAAACGCCATAATAATGGAGCAATTACTACGTCAAGCATAGAAAAATCTTCGCCCATCATGTACTTGTTCTTCAAGAATATTGGTGCTAATTGTACCAAACGGTCTCTGATAATATTTTTAGCTGCTTTATGTTTATCTGGAGATGGCTCGCCACGGTCATTTTCAAGTTGAGCAACATGCACAAAAATTTCTTTCTCAAAATTCATTAAGAATAATCTTATTCTTGCCTTTTGAACTGGGTCTGACGGCATTAGTTGCGGGTGTGGAAACCTTTCATCTACATATTCATTAATTACATTAGATTCATATAAAATTAAATCTCTTTCTACTAGAATTGGAACTTGCCCATAAGGATTCATTATAGAAATATCTTCTGGCTTATTAAACAAGTCTACATCTCTTACTTCAAAATCCATGCCCTTTTCAAATAAAACAAAACGACAACGGTGAGAAAACGGGCATGTAGTACCAGAATAGATTACAATCATTGTTTACCTTTTTATTAATATAATCAATTTACTGTCATAATAACGCATAAAACTACCATTTAGGTAGTTTTATTTGTATACAATAAGGTAGCTAATATAAATTAGCTAATTTTATTATCAAACTAAATGGTTTTATATATTTATATTACTTAATATCTTTCCAATAATTTGCATTTAATAACCATGCAAATAATGTAAATATAGATAAGTATAATAATATCCATAAACCCATTCTTTTTCTGCTATTTTGAGAAGGTTCGCCCATCCAATCTAAAAAGGCTACTAAATCTCCAACTGCCTCATCATACTCTTGAGCAGTTAGCGAACCAGCTTTTACTTGTTCAAAACCAACAATTTTGCTAATTTTTTTAGTATGGTCATGCGGATCAACTTCTTCTACATGCTTAGCTGTACGTGAGCCTTGTAATTCCCATAAAACATGTGGCATACCAACATTTGGAAATAAAGCATTATTCCACCCTGTTGCTCTGCTCTCATCAACATAAAAACTACGCATATAAGTGTAAAGCCAATCTTTACCATTTGACCTAGCTATTACAGATAAATCAGGCGGTGTAGCACCAAACCATTTTTTTGCGTCTTTATAATTCATAGCGATTTGCATTGTTTCGCCAACTTTTTCGCCTGTAAATAAAAGATTTTGTTTAATCTGTTCATCAGTTAAGCCAATATCTTTTAAACGATTATAACGCATTGCAGATGCACTATGGCAGTTTAAACAATAATTAACAAAAAGTTTAGCTCCACGTTGTAAAGCTGCAACATCACTTACTTTTTTTGGTGCTTTTTCTAATGGATAATTTCCACCGCTTGCTAATGCAAGCGAAGCACTTAACATGCATATAGTTGATATAGTTATATTAACTAATTTTGTTATATACTTTTTCATTTTTTTAGATATCCTTATGCATTACTCTTAGTGTGCTTCAAATGTAACTCTGTCTGGAACAGGTTTAAATTTACCTTTATTTGACCATACAGGCATACCAAGGAAAAACCCAAAATAAACTAAAGTAAAGAACTGTGAAACACGTTCTTTTACAGGAGATGGAGCTTCAACACCTAAGTAACCTAATACTATGAATGCCACTACAAATAAAGCATACATATAGTAATGAAACTTTGGTCTATATCTAATAGATTTAACTGGACTTTGGTCTAACCAAGGCAAGAAGAATAACATAATTACTGCACCGCCCATTACAACAACACCCCAGAATTTTGCATCTAAGAAGTAAAAACCACCAGCTAATGCAACAATTAATCCAGCACTAATTAGTTTAGCAAATGAATTTTTAGTTTTCATAATAACTAAACCTAACATTGTTGCAGCAAAAATCCATAAAGGTAATAAAAACTCTGTTGTTGTAGCACGCAACATTGAATAAAATGGCGTAAAATACCAAACAGGGGCAATATGCGGAGGAGTTTTTAATGGGTCAGCAGGGATAAAATTATTTGCTTCTAGGAAGTAACCACCCATTTCAGGAGCAAACGATACAACTGCAGCAAAAATCATTAAGAATACGCCAACACCTACCATGTCATGAACTGAATAGTATGGGTGAAATGGGATACCATCTAATGGGATACCATTCGCATCTTTTTTATCTTTAATTTCAACACCATCAGGATTATTTGAGCCAACTTCATGTAATGCAATTACGTGAGCAGCAACTAAGGCAACTAATACTAAAGGAATTGCAATTACGTGGAAGGCAAAGAATCTGTTTAAAGTAGCATCGCCAACTACGAAATCGCCACGAATTAATAATGCTAAATCTGCACCAATTACAGGAACAGCAGCAAATAAGTTTACAATTACTTGAGCACCCCAAAATGACATTTGTCCCCATGGTAAGAGGTATCCAAAAAATGCCTCAGCCATTAAAGCTAAAAATATCATGCAACCAAAAATCCATACTAGTTCTCGTGGAGCTCGGTACGAACCATAAATTAAACCACGGAACATGTGCAAATATACAACCACAAAAAATGCTGAAGCACCTGTAGAGTGGATATAGCGAATATAGTAACCAAAAGGCACTTCTCGCATTATATATTCAACGCTTGCAAAAGCAACAGAAATACCAGAAGCATTTAAAGATGCATCAGGTTTGTAGTGCATTACTAAAAATATACCAGATACAATCTGTATAACTAGTACTAGCAAAGCTAATGAACCAAAAAAATACCAAAAATTGAAATTTTTTGGTGCATAATATTCAGACAAATGGGCTTTGTAGGTTGCACTTACTGGAAAGCGTTTATCAATCCAGCCAAACACTTTTTGCGGAGTGCTATTGTTATTATTAGACATTAATATTTACTCCTTAGGCTTTCTTATCTTCACCAATTAACAATTTAGTATCCGATAAGTACATATGCGGAGGAATTTCTAAATTATCTGGTGCAGGTTTATTTTTGAATACACGCCCAGCTACATCAAATGTAGAACCGTGGCATGGGCATAAAAAACCACCTTGCCAATCATCAGGCAAAGAAGCTTGAGGACCAGATTGTAATTTAGCGGTTGGAGAACACCCTAAATGTGAGCATATTCCAATTGCTACTAAATATTCTTCTTTAATTGACCTGTGCTGATTACGGCAGTACTCAGGAGTTAAAGCATCTGGATTTCTTTTTGAATCTGGGTCGGAAACTTGTGGGTTTGTATGTTTTAAACCTGATAACATTTCAGGTGTTCTTCTAATAACCCAAACTGGCTTACCACGCCACTCGACAGTACGTAATTCGCCTGGTTGCATACCTGTAATATCCATTTCAACCGCAGCACCTGCCGCCTTAGCTCTTTCAGATGGGGAGAAACTTGATATAAAAGGAACAGCAACGCCTGCCACACCGACAGCACTTACTGCACCTGTTGCAATTAATAAGCCACGTCTTCCACAATTAATTTTTTCTTGGTTCTGTTCACTCATGCCCAATAACCTTAAATCGACTTTAAATGTGGTATTATACTCTAAAACATCTTGGCTTAGAAGTGTTTTTAGATTTTTTAGGATAGTTACCTATATGTGGCTGAAGATGAATTAAATAAGGGTATATTTCCTAAGATATAGCTTGTTTATACGTATATTTTTCATTCATATATATAAATAATTCTAAAATTAACCTAGTAAAATGATATGTTATTTATGTTTGCATGCCATATAAAACCAAATCTATTATTGATTCTAATATAATATAATTTAATTATACCCACCATCTTGCCAATGTAATTTTTTTCTTAAGACATCATAATAATTATAAAATGGGTGATGTACAAAAATAATCTTATACTTACTTTGCTGAATATGAATTTCATCGCTTTGCTGTAAATTAGTATAGCTTTGCATATCAAAATTTACCATACATTCTTTGACACCACTAATTTGTAGCACAATATTACTAGTTGAAGGAATAACAATTGGGCGATTAGAAAGGCTATGCGGTGCGATAGGAGCTAATACCAAACCATCAGTTTGTGGGTGTAATATAGGCCCTCCAACAGATAAAGCATAAGCAGTTGAGCCAGTTGGAGTTGAAACAATTAAACCATCTGCCCTTTGTTTGCACATATGGTTACCATCAACGCTAATTGCTAGTTCTATCATGCCATTTGCAAGATGGCGATTTACTACCACATCATTAACAGCTAATCCTTCAAACATAACGTTTCCACTTTGTACTACTTGGGCTTGAAGTACACATCTTTCATCTAGGGAATATTTACCTTGTAATATAGGAGTTAGATATGTTGCTATATCATGTAAATTTATATCTGTGATAAAGCCTAATCGTCCACTATTAATGCCAATTAGGGGGATATTTTCCTTGCATAACTCACGAGCAACACCCAGCATTGTACCATCGCCACCAATTACAATTATAAAATCTAAATTAAGCTCTTTTGTTATTTCTTCCATATCAATTAGCTTATAGCCATCTTTGGTTGATATTTCATTGTAAAAAGCAGTTTTATATTCAATAAAAATATCATATCCATACTCTTGGCATATATGCAAAAGCTGTAGCAAGCTTGCTTTATTAATAGCTTGATGATGTTTACCAATTATTGCAATTCGTTTATATTTAATGGTAGAAAGGTGTGTATATTGCATTATATATTTTTAATTTCTTCTTCGGTTAAACCTGTACATTCGATTATATCTTGAGTAGGTAAATTGCATAATTTCATTTTTTTGGCTATCTCTATAGATTTTTCAATTTTTGCTGTTTCTGCAACATTATGTGCATCTCTATAGTATTTTATACTATTATTATAATTTTCTTTATCTTCTGGTTTTGTGAAGGGTATATGGTTTGACATTATAGTTTCCTTTAAGATGCAATATAAAATTTACTAACTAATTTTTGTTTTTAAGTAATTAATAAATGAAGTACAAGAAAGTAAAAAGTATTTTGCATCGCTAGAATTTAGATTTGAATCATCAAGTAAAGCATGTCTTATACCTTCTGCATCACTAGTATAATTATATAGATTTAGAAATCCTTGCCTTAATTGAGAATGCATAATATTTTGTTTTTCTAAAGTTTGCAAAGCTTTGCTTAAAGTAGTAGCACCTTTATCATCACAAATTATTTTACATATACTTTCAACAGCAGAGATAGATTCTTTTATAGAATTTCTATAGTCTGGGTTTTCTCTATCTGAATATAATTTAAAAGCTGTTCTGAGATGAATTTTTACACCACTAAATTTATCATTTGCACTTAAAGCTTCTTCAAGCATTTTTATTTCTTGCTCATCTGTAATATCAGTTAAAATATTATCAATAATTCTATATGCAGATAATTCTTGCTCCAAGATAGAATTAATATCAGGAATTATCTTGTCTAAATCGAAATCAAATATAAATCTACCCTTACTAAAATAATTAATAATAAATTCTATTAAATCATATACTCTATTCCACTCGCATTCAAAAAAGAATTCTCTTATATATCCATTATAATTATGATGGTCATATCCATCATCATCTTTCGATATATGCCCTAATTCAGCCATAAACCCATGTAATGTATCAAATGTTCTTTTGAGATATTTTGTATGAAATTCCAAAGCAAAATCTTTTGAGACTTTAGAGTTAAGCTCATATAACTCCCTACCAATTACATTCCATAACAAATTACGCAATTCATTTGTCATAGAATCTTTTTGTATTATTTCTGATATTGGAGTTAAACCCTTACGCTGGCTAAATGTTTTCATAATTATTCTTTAATAGTTACTATAGCTTAGCCATAGTCATGCTAATGTGGTATTATAACAAAATAGTAAAATTAATGTACGTAAAAGTTAATATGAGTTCTCAATTACACAATAAACAACAAGGCTGGTCTGCATTATTTAGCGAACCAATGAGTGATTTGGTAAAACGTTATACAGCATCAGTATTTTTTGATAAACGCCTTGCAAAATTTGATATTCAAGGCTCACTTGCTCATGCAAAAATGTTAGCACAGCAAGATATCATTAGTCAGCAAGATTTTGCCAGCATACAACAAGGTATGCAAGAAATCTTAGATGAAATTCAAAATAACAATTTTGATTGGCAACTTGATTTGGAAGATGTGCATTTAAACATAGAAGCAAGATTAACCGAAAAAGTTGGAATAGCAGGAAAACGTTTACATACAGGGCGTTCGCGCAATGACCAAGTTGCAACTGATTTACGCTTATGGTTAAGAGAAGAAGTTGATAATTTAATTCACCTATTAAAAAGTTTACAACAATCTTTAGTAAATTTAGCAAAAGAGCATACAGCAACAATTATGCCTGGATTTACGCATTTACAAGTTGCTCAACCAATTAGCTTTGCTCATCATTTAATGGCTTACTATGAAATGTTTAAGCGAGATGTAGAGCGTTTGCAAGATGCGAGAAAGCGTATTAATACTATGCCTTTAGGTTCAGCTGCACTTGCTGGCACAAGTTACCCAATTAATCGTGAATTAACTGCACAATACTTAGGTTTTGAGCGTATTAGCCAAAATTCACTAGATGCAGTATCAGATAGAGATTTTGCTATTGAATTTTGCTCACATGCAAGTTTAATTATGATGCATATTTCTCGTTTTTCAGAAGAATTAATTTTATGGATGAATCCACAATTTGCGTTTATTGATTTAGCTGACCGCTTTTGTACAGGCTCATCAATTATGCCACAGAAAAAAAACCCAGATGTACCAGAGTTGGCTCGTGGTAAAGCCTCAAGAGTTTTTGGGCATACTATTGCATTACTAGTACTAATGAAAGCACAACCACTAGCTTACAACAAAGATAATCAAGAAGATAAAGAGCCAATTTTTGATGTAGTTGATACAGTACGTGATACATTACGCATTTTTATTGAAATGATAGCAGGAATTAAAGTAAAAGCTCAAAATATGTTTGATGCTACGCAAAAAGGTTATGCTAATGCAACAGATTTAGCGGATTACTTAGCTAAAAAAGGGGTGGCATTCCGTGATGCACATGAAGCCGTAGCAAAAGTTGTGCATTATGCAATTGCAAATGATAAACAACTGGAAGAATTATCATTAGATACAATTAAGCAAGTTAGCCAAGTTGGTGATTATATTAATGATGATTTATTAGATAAATTAAGCATTATAGCTTGCATGAATGCTCGTAACCATGTTGGAGCTCCAGCTCAAAATGTGGTTGAACAAGCAATTGTACAAGCGGAAAAGGATTTACTTAATTAACTGTCAAAGTGCTACCTAATCTAAATTCTCCTCTAGCACTTTCCCATGCTTGATTATTATTTACATCATCTGCATTTGCAAACCTAATATTAAATAATGGATTGTTTTGCAATGATGAATGGTAATCAGGCAATGATATTAAAACATCATAATCTCCTAAATTGGCATTTGCTGGAATTCTAACGCTAGTTGATGATAAAACAGTTTGATTTGGTGTCCATTTTCTAGGGTCTATACTTCTTGCACTTGTTACAATTCGATTACCTGTTGCCTTATGTCGTAAAATAACTGAAAAAGCTCTTTGATTATATAATCTTGCCCAACCCACATTTCTTAAATTAATATCTAAATTAAATGTACCGCCTCTAGTTGCAGATGTTGTATGATTTGCTGATTGTATTTCAAATCTATATCCCATCATTCTAGAAAGATTATTAAAGCAACCATTTGCTTGCCAACCATTGATAAAACCACTGTAATAATCAATGTTTAAGTAAGATAATGAATATCTTGAAGCTTCTTGCATGATATCAGTACAACTAGTGCGTGCTACATTATTTACATCATAAGTTGCATCACACGTTTCGCCACCAAATGGAACAATTTCAGATGCTGTATCCAAGTAAACACGCCTAGAATCATTTACATTTGTTGTTTGAAATGTTCCAACATCAGTTTGGCTAGCTAAAAAACAATCATTATGTAAACCAATCCGAGCAATTGGCTTAGTAGAAAAAGCTTGCGAGGCACTAGGAGCAGAGCTAAACTAATTAATTAATGTTTGTGGCGTCCTAACTTGTATGAATTTACGAGTAGGCACTGCATCAAGTAATGCATTACGAATGCTTAATTTATTTGGTTCTGATGTTAGATTATTTGATGATGTATGCCATTCTCCCCATGCACCAATAAATCCAGCTTGCATTACATAAATTACATCTTGATTGACAGCTAGAAATGATTTTAGTTGAGAGATATGCCCTGTTACGATACTTACATTTGCATCTTGTGCATTTTGGTATTCTGTTTCATTAGCTGGATTATTATACATAAATCGCACAATAACCTTTACGCCATATTGTCTGAATAAATTAAATTTATTTTGTAGATTATTCAAAAATGATTGTGGTAGTGTTGCAGTAGTTTTATATGCATCTAAACGAATTGGAGCATACATTAGAGTATAACCTTGGCTTTTTACAGATTGTATATCATTTTCAGATATTTGCATGAAATCATTTGTAGTAGACTTATAAAAGCCACGCTCAGGATTAGGAAAATCTAATGAAGTTGGCTGAAATGTTATGGGTGCAGCATAGGCTAATCCAGAGAATGCACACATTAGTGCAATTACCGCATTTTTTATATTTTTATGCATAGTATTATTTTTAATATAGATATGATTTACTATTTAAAGTATGGGATAAATATATAAAAATAAAATATATTAATGATAAATAAATATATACATTAATCAATAAAAACTAATCAAACATCGTTTTCATCATTTCAAGATATGCTTTAGGGTCAACTTTGCTTTTTTCATTAGAAGATTGGGTACTTAAACTCATCTCTTCTAAAAATCGAGATGGTTGTATGCTAATTTTTTCGCCATTTCGGCGTCTTTGCTTACACCAACTAATATGCAAACTACGCTTTGCACGAGTAACACCAACGTACATTAGGCGACGTTCTTCTTCAATATCGCTTTGTTTATCATCGCCATTATTAAACGGTAAAATGCCTTCCTCAACCCCAAGTAAATATACATGTCCAAATTCTAATCCCTTAGCTGCATGTAATGTTGAAAGCTGTACACCATGATTTGAACTATCATTTTTTCCTTCAAGCAAAGTCATTAATGAAATCATTTGCGTAAGTTCAAGTAAATTTTTTGGTTTACTATTTGATAATCCGTCTTGGTTTCCAAACTCAACACCATCAGCATCAATATCACTTATGCTTGTGCCTTTACTTTTAAGCCAATTGATAAATTCAAGAGTATTTTGCCATTTACTAGCTGCCATTTTTTCATCATAATGTTCATATAAATATGATTCATATTGAATATAGCTAATTAATTCATCTAACAGCACACTTGCAGGCTCATGTTTAGCTTTATCATTAATTTGATTAACAAAATCAACAAATTCACGCAAACTGTATAAAGCTTGTTTGTTTATTTCATTTTCAAGCATATTTAGAAAACAAGCATCAAATAAACTGCATTGCATTTTACCAGCTAATGTTCCTAATTTGGCTAAACTTGTGCTTCCAACACCTTTTTTAGGTGTATTAATTGCCCGAATAAAAGCAGGGTCATCATTAGTATTGTAAATTAAACGTAAGTATGCACAAATATCTTTAATTTCAGCCTTCTCAAAAAAGCTTTGTCCGCCAGATAATGTATAGGGAATATTTTCACGTCTTAATGTATGCTCTAGTAAACGTGCTTGGTAATTACTACGATATAAAACAGCATATTCATTCCATTCTGCTTTGCGTTCAAAGCGATGAGCAGTAATTCTAAAAACTATGCTTTCAGCTTCATGCTCTTCATCATTCATGCCATACAAAGCAATATCATCGCCTGTACCATGTTCACTCCACAGATTTTTATCAAAAATTTTGGTATTGTTTGCAATTAGTTTATTAGCTGCACTTAATATATTATTTGTTGAGCGATAATTCTGTTCAAGTTTTATCACATTTAAATCTGTAAAATCTTGGGCAAGTTTTGCTAAATTATCACTGCTTGCACCACGCCATGCGTATATAGCTTGGTCATCATCGCCTACAGCAGTAAATAATGCTACTTTTTCTCTTGGATTTCCAACTAATAATTTTACTAATTCATATTGGCATAAATTAGTATCTTGATATTCATCAATTAAGATGTAACGTAAAATATTTTGCCATTTAATTTGAAGTTGAGGATTATTCTTCAATAATTCACATGGTAATTTAATCAAATCATCAAAATCTACTGCTTGATATGCTTTTAAGGTGTTTTGGTATAATTCATAAATGCTAGCAGCTTGTTGCTCAAATTCATTGCTAGAGCTTTGTGCATGAATAATTGCTTGTTCAGGTGTAAATAATTGATTTTTAAAATAGCTAATATAATGCGATACGTTTTTAATTATATTTTTATCTGTAGTCGATAAGATATTTTGAATCACACTGTAAACATCATCACTACCAAATATTGAAAAATTTGATTTTAAGCCAATATGTTCTGCCTCAATTTTTAGAAATTTTAAACCTAAAGAATGGAATGTACATACAGTTATTTGCTTTAGGGCTTTTTTATCTTGAATTAGACCAGCTAATCTTTCTTGCATTTCTTTAGCTGCTTTATTTGTAAAAGTAATTGCAGCTATGTTTTTTGGAGCAAAACCTTGTTCAATTAAGTAAGCAATTTTATGCGTAATTACTCTTGTTTTACCACTTCCAGCACCTGCAATCACAAGGCAAGGACCCGATATGCACTTAATTGCATCTCTTTGTGCTTTATTTAATGTACTAACAATTGCTACACTTGATGAATTTTTCTGTTGTATATCATGTATTGATTGCTCATTATGGGTTTGCTGATTTTGCTTAGTTTGCATTATTATTTTGTCTTTTTAAATTTTTTGATAATAGCTAGAACAATTAAAGGAACAACAGCCAAAGCAAATCCAAATAATACGATTTTATTTAAATTATCTTTAATAAATGGAATATTACCAAAAAAGTAACCTAAAATTACAAAAGTTAAAACCCAAATACCTGCACCAATAATATTGTAAAACTGAAAAACTCTTGCGTCCATTTTAGAAATTCCTGCTACAAATGGCACAAAAGTTCTAAATATTGGTAAAAATCTTGCCATTACTACTGTTTTACCGCCATGTTTTTCAAAAAATGCTTCTGTTTTATATAAGTACTGCTTATCAATTAATTTATACTTATTTGTATCATAAACTTTTTTACCAAGCCATCGTCCAATATAGTAATTACAAGTATTACCAAGTACCGCACTAGCAAATAATCCGATTAATGACACCCACAAATCCATGCTACCACTTGCACAAAATGCACCAATTAAAAACAGTAATGAATCCCCAGGTAAGAAAGGTGCAACAACTAAACCCGTTTCGGCAAATATTATAAAGAATAAAATTGCATAAACCCACGCACCATAGTTTTGTAGAACATAAGCTAGATATTTATCTATATGTAAAATTATGTTGATTAAATCGGATATTTGTATTGAGTTATCTATCATGAGGTTTATATGATTTTTTGTTTTTATATCTAAATATTATACTTTGTTTGATTTGTTCATACTATAGCTAATCCATAAAATACTTCTGTTATACCCCCAAAACTTGATTATATTTAATAATACATAAATATTTATATATTTTAATTAAATTTACATTATTTTATTTATTTTTATGCGTGGGCTTAATAATAGTATAAAAGTATGTTATATTTACTGCGAATATTCACATAGAAATATTTTATATTAATTTTACGGAGATATAATTATGGCAATTACGAGCATTTCTGGTATTACATCATATGCGATTCAAGATATATTTAAACCAGTAACATGTAAAGAATTAGCTGATATTGAAATTAAAGGGTTTTCTCAAATTCAAAACTTAGCATCATCAGATACAAAGCTGAAAAGTGCTATATACCAGTTGTTAGACACCAATAAACAACATGGCTATGATATACATATATCAATGGCATCGCCACATAAACTTGAAGAAAAAGCGGATAACTTACTACACACTAATCCGCAGTTTTTAAAAGATTTTAGAGATACAAAAAATAATAGCAATACAAGTAGTACAAACAATCCAGCTGAATTATCTACAATTACAGTTCAAGAAGGCAAAAATATTGGCATATTTTGTAGTAATAATTTCAGCAACGACAATATAGAAAATTTAACTAAATCAATTCAAAGAGTTAATAGCTTTGTAGAATCAGGTAAATTCCCACAAATGCATATTGAGTTTCCACAAAAAGCTAGAATTGATCAAAAGAGCCTCAAAAAAATTGAATCATTAAGCACAGCAGATTTAACTAAATGCATTCAATCTGGTTTAATCAAAGATATATCAAATGATGGATTAAAACCATTTCATAGGCAAAATAAGCAAAATGATTCAAGGTCAATTGCAGGAAATATTGTTACCGTAGATTCAGCTGAAAGCGATACAATCATGTTTCAATATTTAGCAGAGCAACGTATACAAAAGGGAGATATCGTATTTTATAATGACAGTGCTAATCATCAACATAATGAAAAATATGCTAAAACAGGCGGATTACTTTTACAAATTGCGATTAAACATGGAATGGGTGGTTTAGTAAGCAAAGGTAATTTTAGAGATATAGAAGAATACGCAGAAAAAGACTTCCCCGCATTTGCAGCAGGTCATGTACCAAATGGACCTACAAAAGTAAATGGAGGTTCAATTTACTCTCCAATTAAATGGCAAGATAATTTTGAGGTAAGTACAAATGATGTGTGTTTAATTAGGGGGAATAATCGCTATATTGTGCCTCAAGAACATGTTGAGCAGATTACAAATGGAAACTATACTAAACCACAAAATTATTCTAGTTCGCAAAATCATATCATCAATAAAGATATAATAGACATTGCAGAGCAACACAGATTAGAAAAGTATAATGAGTATCAATCTAGTATTAAAAATACCATTAATAAAACAAATGATACTGCAAACACATCATTACTTACACACCAAACACTAAGCCATGATTTACTTGAACGTTTATACCATGCACCACCTGCTGAAATTGCTGATGCACTTAGTACGCTAACTCCTAGTTATGTTTGTGGATTTACTACTGATGCAAAACATATGACAAAAATGACAGGTTTATCGGTAGTATTTGTAAGTGATAATAAAAAAGATATAATTAGTAGAATTAATAAATTAAAATCTAAAGATATATTAGTTCTCATCACAAAAGGGGATAAATTAAAAATTGATAATAAAATTATCAGAGTTGCTCACAATAAAAAAATAGCGGGAATTATTTCAAATGCACCAATTGAAAAGCCCAACTTTAAAACAGAAATTTCAATTGCAAGCATTGATTCAAAAGATATAACACATATTGATGAAATAACGCAAAATATCAAAATTCAAAATATTCCAATAAATACAGGCTATGCCATAGTAAGCGACCCTGATGGTACAGTAGCAATTCCACCGCAATTTATAGAACATGCTTTACGTGGTGCAAATGGTATTCGTCAAAAAGAAGACCAAACTATTGTGGCAATTGAAACAGGAACAGCAAAAAATAAAGACTTGCCAAGGGATATTGTAAAATTGAATGGGCATAATCTAGGTTACAATTTTGCAATTTATAACATTGCATCAGAACCAGCATTACCAATTGCAAGGGGTTCTAGTAATTTAGTAATTAGTATTCCACAAATGGTTAAAGTAATAGGGAATGCAAGTAAATTTAAAGAATTAACGCATAAACAAATTACTGAAAAAGCTAGTGAATTAGGTAAAAATGAAAGAATCAAAGGAACAATTACAAAATTAATTTTACAAGATGGTACTGAGCCACCTGTATTTGAATTAAAAACAAGAGCAGGTAATGCATATATTACAGATATAGAAGGAGATAAATTTAATGAGCTATCACTTGCTCAAGAAAAGCAAAGGTCAGTTACGATTACGGCTGATGATATAAAAGTATCTAAAGTATCTGCTGTTGTACCAACAGTATAAAATTTATTTCTAATAAATAATATTGAATTTATAGCTAAATCATTAAGGTTTAGCTATATATAAAACTAAGCATTTATACAACATATATATACTAATCCCACTAAAATTTTGCTATGTAAACTTAATCAACCATATAATCTAATTTGTATAATACAAGGAGGGAAGTATGTACAAGAAATTTTTAATATGTGCAATAGGAATTACAACAAGTTTAACAGGTGTATATGTGCAAAATGCACAAGCAGATACCGTAAAAATTAATGATGAACAAGCTAAAATAGTAGTTTATCGTGGAAATACACACCGATATGCAGGTTCAAGAGAAGCAAGAATTTACTTAAATGACAAACAAATTGCAAACTTAGAAAAAAATGATTATATAGAATTTTGTGTAACACCAGAAAAGCATAAAATTAGTTCGCACTTAGAGAGCGTTCTTTTTTATAGCGATAAAAACAAAAAGCATTTAATGACAGATGCAACAGGTGCAAGTACATACTTTATTCGTATTAATGATGATGAAAATGCTAGTGGAGAATTGCTAGTAGTTGATGAATTAAATGCAATTGAAGGTATAAAAAATCATAAAAAAGCAAATCTATTAGCTAAAGATAATACTTTAGATTGCAGACCATTTATTGAATTAGCACCACCTATAGCAAATACCATTGATAATATTCAAAAAAATGATGTGTTACAAGCATCACCAGAAGTGCCAAGTTTACCAACGCCAAAAGCACCAATATCAGGTATGCCAAATGACGCTACATCACCTAATATTGCACCATCATCAGAAGTAATAAATAATAATGGTACATCTGATTTAGCAAATGCAAGTTCAACTGATACATTGGATAAAAAAGAAAGTGCATCTAGTAAAGAAAGTACAGCAGAAAAAGAAGCACAAGCTAATAAAGATGATGCAAAAAGTAATATTAATACACAGCCTAGTACTAGTGAAAATGTTTCAGGTAAAGATAACACAGAAAAAGAATCAAACCTAGGCACTAATTCTAATAGTAATGATAGTGAAATTGAAGCTACCACATCATTACCTGTAGAAGAACAAACAGTTCAGCATACAGCAATTGTGATAGTACAATAATATATCCTTATTTTATGATTTTATACCTGCTAATAGTGGGTATAAACAATATGTTATAATTTATTTATTATTCATAAAATTGAATAATTAAAATATTCAAACCCATCTAAAACTTTAGTTAACGGCAAGCCAACCAAAGCACTAGGGTCGCTACTTATCATATCCTTAATTAAAATTGCTCCTAAACCTTCTGATTTAGCACTACCAGCACAATTATAAGGCTTTTCTATATTCAAATACTTTTCAATCAAATCATCAGAGTAATTACGCATAGTTACTTTAGTTTCAACGCAAGCATCAAATCTAAGATTAACATCATAATTACATAGCATGGTAACTGAAGTATAAAATGACATAGTTTTATTACGCATTTTTTTTAGCTGAATCACGGCATTTTCATGGCTTAATGGCTTGCCTAATAATTCATTATCTAATAACAAAACTTGGTCAGAACCAATAATTATGCAATTATCATCATCACAACTATCTTGATTATTTTGCAAAATAAAATTAGCTTTTAATGCTTTTTCATAAGCAAGCCTTTGCGATGTTTGTTGAGGAAGTTCACTCATTAAAGGCTGCTCATCAATATCAGGTACAATAATTTTAGGGGAGATATTAATTTGTTTAAGCAAATTCAACCTATATATAGAACTAGAAGCAAGAATAATATTCATTTTATAAAAATAAAAATAGATTGAGAGTGTTATTTAAAGATAGCTAGCTTAAATATAGATTGTAATCTATTAAATTCTATTGTTTGATTAACATTAATCCATAAACGCATAGTTAAATCAACCATTTCTTTAGTTTTTGAT
>JBJOQB010000104.1:0-3790 GCA_046050125.1 Pseudomonadota bacterium | reverse complement strand
CCTGCCGCTAAAATGTTCTTTGACGCATTTATATCTGCATTATCAATGTGTCCACAAGATTTACATTCAAAGTGTGCTTGTGATTTCCTATTACCTTTTTCTATATGTCCACATTTATTGTTTTTTGGTGCAATTGATTTAATTTTTTTAAAGCAGATTTTACTAAATTTTCTTCAGGAATTTCTCCAGTATTGTTATATTTAATGATAGAATCTAGACTACTACCACTAACAAAATCTATTACATACACACCTTGTTTTGAGTCTAATGCATGTAATTTTGGGAAAAAATCTTGATAAATATCATTAATAATTCCAATATGACTGGCTTCTTCTGTAGCATTTTGTGGTTTAATTTGTTTTACCACAAAAACGCCTTTAGATGATGTTAATTTTATAATTTGGTCTGCTTCAGCTCCTGTTTTTAATTGAACTGCATCAACAGTTTTATCTTCTCCAAATAAAATATTTGATAATTCTGGATTAAATTTTAAGCCAAATAATTCTTTTTTAGATATGGATAATGCTACCATATAAACCTCTACTGTATTTAAATTTAAGAAATAAATATAAATAAAAGTAATGTTTTAGGAAATAAAATATAACGTCTAAGTTAAGCGGGAAGCCCACATTCACCGCTGTTTGTTAATAAAATTATTGCCTAAATTCAAGCATATTGCCGATAAAAATCGGCGGTGGGCGAATCCGCTTGAACGGGTTGTTATATTTTTATTTTAAAAAATATTTAATAGTACAGCTTAAAAATAATATAAACATAGAAAATATTAAAACTTTTCTGACCATATCACTACCTTTTTTTAATGCCATATGACTACCAACATGGTTACCAGCAATATTGCTAATTATCAAAGGTAATGCTAATAAATATAACACCTTTTTTGCAATGATAAAAGCAACTAAAGCACCAATATTAGAAGCAAAATTAAACATTTTAGAATTTGCAGATGCCGCTACTAAATTTAATTTTAATAAATAATGAAAAGCAATAATAAACATACTTCCAGTACCTGGACCGAAAAAACCATCATAAAATCCAATAGCTGTACACAATATAGGCACTGTAGTGTATAAAGTTATATTTGTTAGCACATGCTCTTTTACTTCTTTATCTTTAGGTGTTAAAAATAATAAAATACCAATAGGTATTAAAAATACAATTACTTTACCTACTATTTCTGGTGATATTAATAAAATTGCCTCTGCACCTAAATATGCACCAAGTAGTGAAAACGGTATTCCTACAATAGCAACCTTCCATAAAATTTTACTTTCCCTTAAAAAATTACGAATAGCTGCTATTGTCCCTAACGTGCTAACTACTTTTTCTTGACCTAGTGCAACTTGTGGAGGAAGACCAACCAATAAAAACCCAGGTACTAGAAATAATCCACCACCGCCTGCAACACTATCTACAAAACCAGCTAAAAATGCAATAAATGATAGTATACTAATTGCCATTATCCAATGTTCTTGCCAAAACATGCCTAATAATTCCATTGCTTATCCTTATATTTTAATCTTTAAATTGTTTAATTAATGCTGATGTATCAGAATTTCCAAAGCCTAACTGGCTTAATTCTTGGTATATATTTTTAATATTTTTAGTTTGTGTAATATTTAGATTTTTTTGCATTGCAAATTCTTCAACAATATTTAAATCTTTAAGCATTAAATCAATTGCAAAACCAAAATTAAATTGATTATTACACATTGTTATACCACGATTTTCTAATTGCCAAGAACCTGCTGCCCCCATTTTTAAAGTATTAACTAATAATTCAATATCTAAATTAGAATTTTTAGCTAAATTTAAGCCTTCTGATAAACCTTGTAAAACATTAGCAATCAAAATTTGATTAACCATTTTTGTAATTTGTCCACTTCCACTTTTTCCAAAGTAGCTTTGACATTTTGAATAACATTTTAATATATCAAGTATTTTATTAAAAATATCTTTATTTCCGCCTGCCATAATAGTTAAAGCACCATTTTTAGCACCAATTTCACCACCTGATACAGGGCAATCTAAAAAATGAATTTCACTATTTAAGCATAATGCATTCATTTCTTGAGCTAAATTAGCAGATGTTGTAGTATGGTCAATGATAATATTATTTTTATTTAAGTATGGCAGTATAGTATTTACAGTATTTCTAACGCTATCATCATTTCCTATGCACAATATAATGGTGTTACTATTTTTTGAAAATTCTTCTAAATTTTTATACCCATTAATATTTACATCTGTATTTTCAAATTGTTTTATCCATAGTTCTGTTTTATCAAAGCTACGATTATAAACATTTAATTGCTTATACTTATTAGCTAAATGAGTTGCCATATGAAAACCCATTTTACCTAAACCAATAAAACCTATTTTATTAATTTGATTATTCATTATGCTACTGCCCTATAATTTGTATCTATTAAGATAATACGGTTTAAATTATTAATGCCAAATAAACGCATTAACCAACGGTCTGTGCCATCCATTCTTGGTTGAAATGCATCTCTTGAATGCATAGTTTGCTGATTTTTGAAAATTAAAAAATCGCCAGGTAATAGATACAGCATATGCTTTTTAACATTTTTTACATGTATTTTAAATTCATTTAAAGCTTTTTCTGCTTCTTCATTCATTGAAAAAGTATTTTCAGTATCAAAGCGAGAATAATATTCTTGATTATTTTTTAATAATAATGGTAAATTTTCTGTAAAGCATATACTACCAAATGAATCTGGTCGTTTTATTTTGAAAATTGGTTGTTGTAATATGTTTAATAATGTTTCTGAGCATAATGAAATTACATCATTTAAAATCAGTAATTTAGTGTGTACATTTAAATCACAACGTAAACCATATAAAGATAAATATTCTGGACAGGATGATAATTTATCAATTTTTTCTAGTGATAAAGGTAAATCAGGATTATCAACATGGTATCCAAATTCAAACTGTGAACCATGCGAGCTTTTATGCATATTTGCAGAGCGAGCAGGTACTACTTGTCTAAATAAATGCCCATCATTTTCACCTTGGTAAACAATAGGATGAATATCTAACAAACTATAAATAGTTAATTGAGTTAAGCAAGAAATAGGTGTAAATCTAGGCGATAAGTAGCCATTATACGGAGTTGGGGGAATAGATTGGTCTATTGGACAACCACGAATAATAATAGCCTTGCCTTGCTGTTTAAAATATTGGATTTCTTCTATCAATTCAGAAGATAAAACATCATGAATTATTTGTTTAAACTCATCAAGATGATTAATTGGATTATCATACATGGATAAATTTTGTAAAATATTATGCCATGATAATTTTACAGATAAAGGAACAAATATTTCCTTTATATAAGATTTGTCTGTCATTCTTCAACCTTTTTATTTTAACCCCAATTCGGGATAAGAGTTTATGTTAAGCATTGCAAATACTGGGTTTAATGTTTTTAATTTGCATTTTTGTACATTCCTGCAATGCTATTTCTTCTGTGCTTTTTGCCTTATTTTTATTTCTCATCTTGACTTCCTTTTTATGTAAATTTATCATTTACACAAAATTTAGGATAGTCTCTTAAAACTTCGGCTAGGTTATCATATATTTTAAGTTATCATATATTTTAAGGCATATCAATTAGAATTATTCTAGGGATTGCCCACATAAGTTTATGATATAATAAATGTTTTATTAAGATGAAGATAATATGTAAAAGATGTGGAGATGATAAAAGTGTAAGATATGGATACTCTAAGAGAAAGAATGGAGA
>JBJOQB010000103.1:0-13942 GCA_046050125.1 Pseudomonadota bacterium | reverse complement strand
TTCCCATTCCGAACAGGAAAGTGAAACGCTTCTACGCTGATGATACTATGCATTCTCGCATGGGAAAGTAAGTAATTGCCAAGCTACTCTATATCTCCCCCCATGAAAATGGGGGGATTTTCTTTTTGTAATTCTATACTCAGTTGTATTTTATATATTTTCTATTTATTATATAATTCCTTATTAAGGAGATAACATGGATATATATAAAACAGATATAGATGAATTACTAGTTTTTTCACCGAATGTATTTAGCGATTCTCGGGGAAGTTTTTTTGAAAGCTTCAATCAAAATGACTTTAATAGCGGTTTAAATTCTAATTCAACTATAAATACTATTTCTTTTGTTCAGGATAATCATTCTATATCTAAAGAAGGTGTTTTGCGTGGGCTTCATTATCAATCTAAACATGCACAGGGTAAGTTAGTTAGAGTTATAAAAGGAATTGCATTTGATGTTGTTGTAGATATAAGAAAAAATAGTAAAACATTTGGTAAGTACTTTGGTATTGAATTAAGTCAATATAACTTTAAGCAATTATGGATTCCAGCTGGTTTTGCACATGGGTTTTTAGCATTATCTGAAGAGGTAGAGTTTTTGTATAAGACTACTGATTATAGATATGCTGAATATGAAAGATGTATTATATGGAATGACCCAGATTTGAATATTAATTGGCCGCTTGATAAATTACCAAATAATAAAGCTCCTATATTATCTGATAAAGATAAAAATGGTTTACCATTTTCACAAGTAGAGGCTTTTGATGAATAATATGAATACTAAACAAATGCCTCGTATTATGATATTTGGTGCTAATGGTCAAGTTGGTTATGCTTTGTTATCTTGTTTGCATACCTTTGCTAATGTCATTCCAATTACTAGGTTTGAGTTAGATATTAGTAACTTATTGGAATTATCAAACTTTTTTCATAATTTATTTCAAAAGCCAGATATTATCATTAATGCAAGTGCTTATACTGCTGTTGATAAAGCTGAACAAGAGCAGGAATTATGTAATATTATTAATAATTGTGCAGTTGAAATTATGGCAGTTTATTGCAAAGAGAATAATATCCCATTTATTCATTATTCTACAGATTATGTTTTTGATGGTAAAAATAATGGTTATAATGAAGATGATGTGACTAATCCAATTAATTACTATGGTTATACTAAATTATTAGGTGAAAATGCTATAAGAGATATTAATCCTATACATTTTATTTTTAGGACTAGTTGGGTATATGATTATTGTAGAAGTAATTTTGTTTCAACAATGTTAATATTAGCAAAAACTCGAAATGAGTTAAATGTTGTAAATGATCAATTTGGTAGCCCTACTTGGTCTGTAACTATTGCTAATATTACTTCTTATATAATTAAAGATTTTATTTTAGAAAAAGATACTGATTTTTTAGTGAATTGTAGTGGGATATACAATTTGGTGGCTAGTGGGCATACAAATTGGTGTGATTATGCTAAAACCATTTTTAAATATATGCATAAGAATGTAGAGGTAATAGGTATACCAACAGTTGAATATCCTAATCCTGCAAAGCGACCTCAGTATTCAATTTTATATACGCAAAAAATACACAAAACGTTTAATGTTGTTGTGCCAACATGGGAATATGCATTACAATGTTGTTTGCGTAATATCAATTGTTAAAGATGTTTATTTGCTTTGAAGGTATTGATGGCTCTGGCAAAACTACTCATTTAGAGTATTTTGTGCAGAAGTTAAAATCATTAAGTATTAATTTAATTAGTACACGAGAACCTGGTGGAACGCCTACAGGCGAGCAGTTGCGTGTGTTATTACTTCATCATGATTTAAGCGTTGAGTCGCAGATTATGCTTGCGTTTTCAGCACGACAAATTCATATTCAAAAAGTCATTAAACCAGCTTTAAGTAATGATACTTGGGTAGTTAGTGATAGATTTGTTGATTCTACTTATGCTTATCAAGGTTATGGTAAAAAAGGTGATATAAGTTTTATAGATAATTTGCATAAAGTTGTTTGTGATGATTTGTACCCAGATTATACTATATTATTTGATATTAACCCTGAAATTGCTTATGAGCGTAGGCAAAATAGAGAAAATGTAGTTTTAGATAATTTTGAAAAGAAGTCTATTGATTTTCATAAAGATGTAAGAAATGGATATTTAGAAATTGCTGAGAAAAATCAGAAAAAAGGACATAAATACTTTATTATAGATTCTGATAATACTATGGCGAATATTCAAAAACAAATTGATGATATTATTAATATTCTTATTAATTCTCCAAAATAGTAGTTATTTTAATTTATATATAACTATAGTACAATTTATCAACTAATAATTATAAATAGGCGTGCCATGCTAGAGTTTATTCGTTCTCATCAAAAGTTGATGCAGTTGCTTTTGATGGTGTTTATTGTTCCTTCATTTGTATTACTTGGTTTAGAGGGATATTCACAGTTTTCTGATAAAGAAAATGTGGTTGTGAAAATTAGTAAGCAAAAAATTACTCAAGAGCAATTTGATGCTCAATATAAAGAGTTTATTAATCAAGCTAAAATGGAAAAAGGAGATGATTTTAAATTAGAAGATGTTGATACTTCGCAAAATAGAAAAAAAATATTAGACCAGATGATTAATGGTTTAATTATGCAACAAGAAATAGAAAGATTAAATATTAAAGTAGAAGATGCACAGGTTGTGAAATATATCAATGAAATGCCTGCAATTGCATCGGTGAAAAATACTGATGGTTCAATTAATGTTGATAAATTAACTGTTTTATTACAGCAACAAGGCTTGAGCATTGAGCAGTTTCAAACTAGAGTTAAATATTTGCTTACAAATCAATACTTAGCTGAGAATATTGCTAAAAGTTCTTTAATTCCTACACAGGTTCAAGAGAATATTGCTAAAGGTTTATTAGAAAAAAGAGATATTCAGTTTGTAAATATTAATGCTAGTGATTTTAGTGCTAAAGTTGAATTAAAACCAGAAAGTTTGTCCAAATACTATAATGAGCATGTTAAGGATTTTATTTCTAAGCCTAAAGTTGATTTAGAATATGTAATATTAAATAAACAGGATTTAACTTCATCTGTTGCTAATCCTGCTGATGCTGATATTAAGAAATATTATGATGAAAATATTACTCAATTTAAAACGCAAGAAGAGCGTAGAGCTAGTCATATATTGATAAAAATAGATAATAATAAAAAAGAAGATGCTAAATTACATGCAACTAAGGTTTTGCAAGAAGTTAGAATGTCTCCAGAAAAGTTTGGGGAACTGGCTAAGAAGGAATCATCAGATACAATATCAGCTGAAAAAAATGGCGATTTAGATTATTTTGTAAAAGGTGCTATGGTTAAGCCTTTTGAAGATGCTGTATTTAAGATGAAAGTTGGAGAAATTAGTGATTTAGTGGAAAGTGAGTTTGGATTTCACATTATTAAATTAACTGATATTAAATCTTCTGTTACCAAAAGTTTAGATGATGAAAAATCTAATATTATTCAAGTATTAAAGCAAAAGCAAGTTGATGATTTATTTGCTAAAAAATTAGATGAGTTGACTAATTCTTCAATAGATTCTAAAAATTTGGATAGTGTTGGTAAAAAGTTAGGTTTATCTTTAAAAACTGCTGGTGGAATTGGCAAAACAGGCAATACTGAGCAAACTTTTACTGATAGAAGAGCAATTAGAGCAATTTTTGAAGATGATGTGTTAAAAGGCAAAAAGAATACAGATGTTATTCAATCTGGGGATTATGCTTTTGTTGCTAGAGTAACTAAATATTACCCTTCGAAACAACAGACTTTTGAAGAGTCTATTATAGAGGTTAAAGAAAAATTTTTGCAAGAAGAGTCTTTAAAATTAGCTAAGCAAAATGGTGTTGCTAAGTTGGCTGCGGCTAAACAGGGTGAGGCTTTGGCTTGGTCTCCTGTGCAAACTGCTACTAGAATGGAAGGGAAATTTTCAAAACAAGTTATAGAAACTATTTTTACTGCAAATAGTGCTAGCTTGCCTTCTTATGTTGGTGTGCCAGTTGAGGCTGGATATGCTTTATTTAAAATTAGTAAGGTTGAGGTTATCCCTGCTGACCAAAATATTATTCAGATGGTTAAGCAATTTGGTAATGCTTATGCTAGTGAAGAATTACAGGCTTTACTGACCAATATGCGTCATAGATATGGCGTTGAGGTTGTGAAAGATGTTACTAAAATAAAATTATCTAGCTAGTTATTGTATATTATTAATATTTTATATAAAATGCCTGTTTATTGTTTTAAGATTGTTTAAAATAATTTGCAGGCTTTTTTATTTATAAATTAAAAAGATGTGATATGCGATATAAATATGCTTAAATTTATGATTATGCATATAATCATGCTTAAAAATACTGCTGCACTCCCAAGGTCTTTTGCAATTTTAGATAGTTGATGTTTTTCATGGCTTATTCTATCTATACATGCTTCAATTGCTGAATTTAGTATCTCAATAATTAGCACAAACAGCCATGAGCATAATATGCCTAGATGTTGTAATATGCTTAGATTTATAGCTATTCCAAACGTTATGCATATGCATGCAATATAGCATTCAAGGCGAAATGCTCCTTCTTGCCATGCAAATTTTAATCCGCTCCATGAATATTTAGAGGCTAAAAATATGCGTGATATATGTGCTGAATTTTTTTGATTAGTCATTTTGAATGTGTGCTAAGAACTATAATAATTATAGAAATAAACTATCTTTTTATAAATAGCTAATATTGTATATGATTTTTTTTTCAGATAATTATGGAGATTTTAAATATGGAAGTTTTTTTGATACCATTTGATGGCGGAAACGGAGGGATTCGAACCCTCGATCCAGTTTTTGACTAGATGCTCCCTTAGCAGGGGAGTGCCTTCGACCACTCGGCCACGTTTCCTAATTCTAGCAATAGCCTGTAAACAAACTATAGGTATAATTGTATTGTGTTTTGGGAATATTGGCAAGTGTTTTATGTTATAATGTTGGTTATTTTTAACACTATAGCTGAATTTTGGTTATATTATTAGTATTGTTAATTATGAATTATATCGTTAAGGATTTAGGTATTGAGGAATATTCAATCACTTATGAGAAAATGCGTGAATTTACACGTAATCGTAATAAAGATAGTTTAGATGAAATTTGGATTGTTGAGCATTTGAGCGTTTATACCTTAGGGCAGGCAGGAGATGATAAGCATTTTCTTTCAAATTCTTTAGATATCCCAATTATTAATATTGATAGAGGTGGGCAGATTACTTACCACGGTTGTGGGCAAGTTGTTATTTATCTTTTATTGGACTTACATCGTTTAAACATATATGTGCGTGATTTGGTAAATAAAATTGAGGAGTCAATTATTCAGACATTGGCTAGCTATAATATTCACGGCATGCGTAAAGATAAAGCTCCTGGAATTTATGTTGATATTATTGATAGTATTACGCATAGTATTGTGAATGCTAAAATCGCTGCTTTAGGTTTAAAAATTAGCCGTGGTTGTAGTTATCATGGATTAGCTTTAAATGTGGATATGGATTTATCGCCGTTTAATAATATTAATCCTTGTGGGTATGAGGGGTTGAAGACTGTAGATATGAAAACTGTTTTACCTCAGATAAATTTTAGTTTCAGTGAGGTAAAAAGTAGATTGATAGAGAATTTAACTAAGATATTGTATTGATTATTTATTGCTGTTTTTCTTTGCTTGGCATTAGTATATTTATATTAAAGCGACCACCCTTTCCTATCAAGGCTTGAGCAAGATCCATATCATTAAACATAAATGCAGTTTGCAGTGCTTTTGAATATATAACTGTTGGTTCTTTATCTAAATTACTTACAATATTTAAAATATCAGCTCTAATTTCAGAGTATGGCTTGCCATTTGGGTTTTCTCCTTTTAATTTTAGTGCATCGTATTTTTTGCCTTGTAATATTTTTGTGAAAATATATCCATCATAATTACTATTATTTTTTGTGGTTGATAATGTTGGCATAAAAATCCTTTATAAAAAAGAGAAAGTAAATTTATTTATACTTGTTCTAATCCTGCCGCATGTGCTTGTACATCTGCATGATAGCTTGACCTTACCATTGCCCCTACTGCTGCGTGTGAGAATCCCATTTTTACTGCTTCTTCTTCAAACATTTTAAATGTATCTGGGTGTACGTAGCGTTTTACTGGTAGATGATGATTTGATGGTGCGAGGTACTGCCCCAATGTTAGCATATCTACGTTATGTTCACGCATATCACGCATGGTTTGTAGAATTTCTTCATCTGTTTCGCCTAAACCTACCATAATACCCGATTTTGTTGGTGTATTTGGGTTTTGTTCTTTAAACATTTTTAAGAGCTTTAAAGAATGCATGTAATCAGAACCTGGTCTTGCTTCTTTATATAATCTTGGTACTGTTTCTAGATTGTGGTTCATTACGTCAGGTGGTGCTGAATTTAATATATTCAATGCTCTGTCTAATCTACCACGGAAATCAGGTGTTAGAATTTCAATTTGTGTATTTGGAGAGTAGGTGCGTGTTTCTTTAATACATTGTATGAAGTGGTCAGCTCCGCCATCAAGTAAGTCATCACGGTCTACGCTTGTTATTACTACGTATTTTAGTTTTAATGCGGCGATAGTTTTTGCTAGATTTAGCGGTTCATTTACATCAAGTGGGTCAGGTCTGCCATGCCCTACATCACAAAATGGGCAACGTCTTGTGCATTTATCGCCCATAATCATAAATGTTGCCGTTCCTTTGCCAAAGCATTCGCCAATATTTGGGCAAGATGCTTCTTCACATACTGTATGTAGATTATTTTCTCGTAATATTTTTTTGATTTCGTAAAATCTTGAATTGCCAGAGGCTGCTTTTACTCTAATCCAATCTGGTTTTTTTAATACTTCAGCTGGTACTATTTTAATAGGTATACGCTTTGTTTTATCAATTGATTTTTGTTTTTGTGTTGCATCATATGCATTGTTTGGGATAGTTTGGCTGTTTTGCGTATCAATTGGGTTGCTGTTGTCAGCTGGTGTGTTATTTGTAGTCATATTCTATTAAATGAGGGAGATGCTAATTGTTACAGCTAAATGATAATTATTTGTTACCATAAAAATTGCTCCTAGTTGTAGTATTTGTACTATCTTTGTTTCAATTTTAGCGTTTGCTTTTACAACAAGCAATTCTGATTTAGCTATGGTACTTATCTAATATATCTAAGTACTTTCAATTTTAAATTTGATTATGCTTATTATGCCATAAAACTGAATTTATGGCTAAGTATTTTTATTGCATAAATATTATTATCTATGCTTTATTTTATGCTATTTCTGTTTTATTGTTAGTTGCAATATCTTGTATATTACTTAAATATTCATTTTGATTTAGGATTTGTTGCTGTGCTTTTAGTATTTTTATGGTTAGATTGCGGTATTGTGTGTCATATATTTGATTATTATTTCTATCTTTGGGGTTTGTTTGGGTGTAAAGCTCAAGTAAATCTACTTTTAAATACGCTACTTCTACATGTGGTATTGCATTTATAAAATCTTGTTCTAATTTTTGATATTCAGGGGTATTTGTTTTCTGTTCATCAATTGCTGAGCTAAGTTTTTTGTAGATGGTTCTGCATTTCCATGCTGGCTTAAAATAGTGGATTGTGATATATCTTTCCATTTTTCAATTGATGTTATTAAGTTATTATTTAACATTTGTTTGTTTCCTTTTTATTGCAAGGTAATTACTTATTGTATTTTGTTCTAATAGTAAATAGAATATGTATTATATTAAATTAACTTTTCTATTGTATGCCACAACTTCGTACAAGTATCACAGAAAATACATCTAAAATTTCTAAAGCATTAATATATGCTTTACAGGGAACAAATAAAGATTCTGAGGAATTAAAATCTTTGATTGCTAAAAGAACTAGTTTTAGTCCAATTTCATTTAATTGTGTAGATGATTTAAGTAAAACTAAATTAAAAGATGCTACTTTTTATATTAAAGCAAAAAATGGTAAAGAATATAGATGCCATAGATTATGTGGTAGTACATCTGAAAATGATATCTTGCGTTTATCTCGATTAATGGCACATTCATTTGCTAGAAAAGAGAAATGTGCTCAATTTATATTACAACAAGAGCATGGAAGTAAGTCTAAAATTTCAGCAGATAGTTTAAATAAATTAGAAAAATATTTTGAGCAATCTATAAGAGCAGCTGCTATATACGGTTTTTGCTATATTGCACGTAATCCTGATACAGGTAAAATTATTGCTGCTGCTACAGTTTTACCGCCGAAAAATACTGATTATTTTGATGATTATGAAGATTCAGAAGATGGAAGAGCAAAAGATGTTTTTATAGATGCTGAATTATCCGATAGAGCGGATAAAGTTTATAAATTATCTGGTATGGATTCTAGGTTTTTTGAGTTAGATTTACTAGCTTCTAGTGATAATCCTGAATATCGTGGTCAAGGAATTGCAGGCGGGCTACTAAAAAAAGTACTAAGCGATTTACAGCCTCATGGCGTTACTTTTGTTTGTCCGAGTAAGTATGCTCAAGATATGTATGAAAAAATTGATGGAATTAAAATACTAAAATCAGTGCCATTTACTTTTAATATTAATGGGAATAAGTATACCGAGCAAATTAAATCATATGCTATCGAGCCAAAAGAAAGTAAGAAAAAATCTAATCCTACGATAATAAGTAATACTACATCATCTGAAATATTACGCAATTTGAAATCATCTAGAGTTACTTTGTAGCTTGGTGTTTAGATTTATATGCACCTGCTTTCGCAGGCACATTTAATTTATTATACTGATTTACTCTACACAGACTCTAGCTAAATTTTGCCATGTGCTAACAACTGCATCTGGATTTAATGATAGGCTACTAATTCCTTGTTCCATAAGCCATTGTGCAAAATCTGGGTGGTCTGAAGGTCCTTGCCCACATATTCCAATATATTTGCCCTGTTTTTTAGCTGCAGTCAATGCCATAGTTAATAATTTTTTGACAGCCTCATCTCTTTCATCAAAATCTGCCATTAGTACCTCTAAGCCACTATCTCTATCTAATCCTAATGTTAGTTGAGTTAAGTCATTTGAGCCAATTGAAAATCCGTCAAATATTTGTAAGAATTCATCAGCCAGTAATGCATTACTTGGTACTTCACACATCATGATAATTTTTAAATTATGCTCTTTTTGTTTTAAACCATGTTTTGCAAGTTCTTCAATAACTTTTTTGCCTTGGTTTACTGTTCTTACAAAAGGTACCATAATTTGAATATTATCTAGTCCCATGTTTTCACGTACAAATTTAATTGCTTGGCATTCCATTTCAAATGCTTTGCTAAAGCTTTCATGTACGTAACGGCTTGCACCTCTGAATCCTAACATTGGATTTTCTTCAGATGGTTCAAAGCGTGAGCCACCAATTAATTTTTGATATTCATTTGATTTGAAATCAGAAAGACGCAGAATAACAGGCTTTGGATAAAATGCTGTTGCAATTGTCGCAATTCCTTCGGTTAGCTTTGATACAAAGAATGCTTGCGGAGATGGATATCCACGAGCGATATTTTCAATAGCTTTTTTCAAGTCTAAATCAATATGTGGATACGCTAAAATTGCTTGCGGGTGCACACCAATGTGATTGTTAATTAGGAACTCCATGCGAGCTAAACCTACTCCATCATTTGGAATTTGACAAAAATCAAATGCTAGTTGTGGATTGCCTACATTCATCATCATTTTTATTGGTAATTCTTCTAAATTGCCTTGCTCTACTGTAGTTACTTCAATATCTAGTAAGCCTTCGTAAATATAACCTTCATCGCCTTCAGCACATGAAACAGTAGCTAGCATGCCGTCAGTTAAAACCTTGGTTGCATCGCCACAGCCTACAACTGCTGGAACGCCTAATTCTCGTGCAATAATTGCAGCATGGCAAGTACGCCCACCACGATTAGTTACAATTGCACTTGCTCGCTTCATGATTGGCTCCCAATTTGGGTCAGTCATATCTGCAACTAAAATATCTCCTGCTTGGATTTTATCCATTTCGCTAGCATCATGTAAAATTCTAACTGTACCTGTGCCAATTTTTTGTCCGATTGCTCGTCCTTTTGCTAGTATGTTTGAATTGCCTTTGAGTTTGAATTTTTCTTCTATTTTGGCTTGGCTTTTAACTGTTTCTGGGCGTGCTTGTAAAATGTAAAGTTGCCCATCAATTCCATCTTTGCCCCATTCTATATCCATTGGTCTGCCATAATGTTTTTCAATTGCACAGGCATAAATTGCAAGTTGTTCTACATCTTTATCATTTAAGCAGAATTGATAGCGTTCCACACCAACATCTACGGTTTGCACTAATTTATTACTTTCGCTTGGTGCAAATTCCATTTTTTGAAGTTTAGAACCTAAATGCCTACGAATAATTGAATAGTAATTATTATCTAAAGCATATTTTGAAACATAGTACTCATCAGGGTTTACTGCTCCTTGAACCACCATTTCACCTAAGCCATAGCTTGCGGTAATGAACACTACGCCATTAAATCCGCTTTCTGTGTCCATAGTAAACATAACGCCAGAAGATGATAAATCAGACCTTACCATGCGTTGTACACCCACTGATAATGCAACTTCAGTATGGCTAAATCCTTTATGTACACGGTATGAGATTGCCCTGTCATTATATAAAGATGAAAATACTAACTTAATATTATGTAGAATTGCTTCAATTCCCACTACATTTAAAATTGTTTCCTGTTGTCCCGCAAATGAAGCATCAGGTAAATCCTCAGCTGTTGCTGATGAGCGTACTGCAAATGAGGCTTTATCGCCGTATTCTTCAACTAATTTTGCATAATTTGCTCGGATACTTTGCTCAAATTCAGGTGGAAATTCTCCATCAATTACTTTTTGGCGAATATTTTTACCTGTATTAAGTAAATCTTGAATATTATCTACATCAAGTTTAGCTAATTCTTGTTGAATAAAATCATCTAAATTATTAAAACTAATGAAATTACGAAAAGCATCAGATGTTGTTGCAAAGCCATCAGGAACTTTTACACCTGCATGTGAAAGTTGCGAAATTAATTCGCCAAGTGAGGCATTTTTACCGCCGACTTGCTCAATATCGGTCATGCGAAGTGCATTTAATGGGATAATGTATTTCATATTTTTCCTTGCTATGTGATTATGTTAATAAATGATTTGAATATTAGTTATATAGTTAATAGAGTTAATTTTTTGATTTGTTAATCAGTACTAAGCCTAAAATAATGGCACTTCCCCCGATTATCACAGATATACTTAATGTTTCGCCTAAAATTAAAGCACCAAATACGACGCCAAATATTGGTATTAAATTTAAAAAAGCTGATGCTCTTGATGCTCCGATATGTTTTAAGCCGTCAGTAAACCACACATAGCTAATTGCAGTTCCAAATATGCCAAGGTAAGCAATGCAAATCCATGCTTGTAATGAATAGCTTTGTAAATGTGCAATTGTTGTGCTTAAGGTTTGATTATCGCTAATTACGCCTTCAAAATTTGCAAGGCAAAGTAAAATATAGCCAGCAAAACATGAATAAAAATTAACTAATAGCGGAGAAACAGTATCACTGATATGTTTTCCAATAAATGTATAAGAAGTCCATGAAATTGCACCACCCAATATGAGTAACTCGCCAATTCCTACGCTAGATTGAAAGATTGAAGAGATATGCCCATTTGTAATTACAAACAAGCTACCAATTAATGCAATTGCGATGCCAAATACTTTTTTGAAATTAGCACTTTCTTTAAAAAACATACAACCAATAACCGATACCATAATTGGATTTAAAGCAATAACTAAAGAGCCTCGGCTGGCACTAATATGTTTTAATCCATATAAAAAGCAGTAGCTATAAAGAAAAATACCCGTAACACCCATTAAAATTAATGTACTTACTTCTTTTTTATTTAATTTAATAATAAGAGTTTTATGCTGATGATAGACAATTACAGCAAATATAGCAATTGCCATAGTAAAACGTAGAACAGCAACTGTAAAAGGAGCAACCTCTTGTACAGCTAAACGCCCTGCAACCCAAGTTCCACCCCAAAACATAGATGCTAAAATTAATTTTGCATAGATAATCGCTAGAGATGTTTGAGAGTTTGATATGGGTTTGCTCATAATATTTATTATAGTTATAGTAGTATGTTATGCAATTTTATTTTGCTTTTGCTATAAATTATGTATATATGATATATTTTTATACTATATATGTCATAATTATATATGATTTATATATAAAAATTATATGTGCTATTGCATATGTACTGTGCAAATTTATAGCCAATAAGCAATACATATACTTATAATCCTAGCACAATAAGCTATGAATTGTAATATATGTGTTTGAAAATATACAATTACAACTAACAATAATAATATGACATATTTTTTATGGTTAAATTTGCTATTTTTAGTAGCAATTTTTGTATATTATTCTAAAAAGGCTTTCTAATTTAACTATGCAATTAATTATCATCATATGAAAACAAAAACATTAATTAGTTTAAAAACTATGAAGCATAGCCTAAGTAACATCAGTAACTGGATTTTAATTAGGCGTGGTATAAGTGAAGGAAATAATATACGTTACAGCAATTTATCTAAAATGAAATATCATAAAGATAAAGATTTTAGAATTGATTGCTATACTTGTGGAAATGAGGCGAGTGGAATTTATTTTTGTGATATGCATGATGATGATATACTAAGTTTTTGTTCAAAGAATCATTTTGATAAACATTTGCAGAATGCACATGAATTGAATTAGTCTACAGTTTTTTTGTTAAAATAAGTTCTAATTTTAGCGTGTAAAAGTATTTTATTCGGCTAATTATTTGCATTTGACTTAAAAATTACTTGCAAAATTTATAATTAATGCTATAATAACGTATTGGTTAAGGCTCGGTAGCTCAGTCGGTAGAGCAGAGGATTGAAAATCCTTGTGTCGGCGGTTCGATTCCGTCCCGAGCCACCATGTTAACCAAATAAAATAGCCACTTTGTGGCTTTTTTTGTTTTTTGGCTTTCTAAATATTTTTGATGTTAAAGTTTATTAATTTATTTTCTAAACCTCAACATCATATATTACCAATTAATAAAAAATCTTATTTATTATACTTATAATTAAATTTTTCATCTGACATACATAGCAGAAGAATAAATTCTGTAAAAGCCACAAATGCAGGGATAAAAGTCCCAATCCAATACTACCTATAAAAAATGCTAAAACTGCAGCAGTAACTCTACTTTTATCATTTATTCTTGTGCCTTGCACAGCTCCACATAATAGGCAATTTTTAGCTGTTTCATGAATTGATTTGCCACAACCCCTACAAAACACCATGTTCATAACTTTCTTTATTTAGTTATCTAGGTTATTTAATTTTACATGATTGGGTATTTATTGTACATTTTAGATTTAAATTAGTTTATTGTATCTTTAATACTTATCATAATCTAAAAAAGCATAATGGGATTTTTTAGAATTTATTAGTTTTTGAAAATTTAGATGTAAATTATCTAGTGAAATACATGTAATTTCAAAAAGTATAAGTTTTAACTTTTGAATACTAGTAGTATATTCTAAAGCATAATATCGATTATTATTACTATATAAATCTCCTAGTCTGATACATATAACTCCCCATGTACCCCATATTTTTTCTGAGACACTAGGGTCAACTTTTAAAATACTAAATAATATTTCATGATTTATATTATCATTTGCATTTTGCATCATTGTTAAGGAAATAATTAATTCATTTAATGTTATATCTTTGATATCTTTATTAAATATT
>JBJOQB010000102.1:0-4467 GCA_046050125.1 Pseudomonadota bacterium | reverse complement strand
AAATAAGAATATTTGTAACAACAAATATTTTTACGAGGCAATCTCTGTGAAGCGAGAACCCACCAAAGATACGAAAGTATCAGTAGGAAACCCCGTCCTTTAGGGCGGGGAGGATGTCATTATCTAATCTCCATGTTCTCAATGGCATAATCAAATAATTCATAATCAAATTCACCAATACGTACTTCATCGCCTTGTCTTTCTAATTTTAAGTAAGAAAAATCCTGTTTTTGTAAATTTTCATCTTGCATTGCTTCATTAGCTAAACGTAAAAACTCATCGCTATGAGTTGTAGCTATGATTTGACAATTTATATCTTTAGCTAAAGATATAATACCTTTCCAAATATCTTTGATAACACTATGATGCAAACCATTTTCGATTTCATCAATAAACAATATACCATTTTTACATTGATACATAGAGGCAATAATTGAAACTAATCTAGTAATACCATCACCCATATAAGCTAAAGGTACTAGCTTATTTTTACCTATATCTACATGTAACATATTAGAAAATTGATTTCCATTGTTTACGGCTATACTTTGTATATTTTTTATTTCAGGGGCAATAATTTGTAAGATTTCTAGTAATTTATGTATTTGTTTATCAAGTATTAATTCGCTTACTTTTTGAGCTTCATTATTTTGATGTGAGGGTATACGTGCATATATAATAGTATTTCTAGCTGAATCTACTTTTTTTGAATTCGTTACTTGAAAATTTTGCTCTGGATAAATAGAGATTAAACTTTGCTCTACAATTTCATCATTGTTTTTAAATGTTATTTTTAAAGCTTGTAAAGGGTCATTATTATTATTTTCTTGCAATATAGAATTTGTATTTTGTATAGGTATAGAAATATTATTTTTCGTTATTTCTTCAATATTTATACTTCTTGTATAAGTAGCGTTATTAGCTTTAATTTGTATAATTTTATTATTACTATCAAAATCGCTAAATATAGGTTCAAAGAAAAAACCAGAGGTTAAAGGTATTTCATTCATACCTTTAGAATGATTATGCCTAACAGTTATATCCATTCTTCCCCTATCGAATAACAAAAACATAGCATGTAATAAGCTAGTCTTACCCGCATTATTTTTACCACCTATTAAGGTAAATTGACTAATATTTTTTATTTCAATATCTTTGAAAAGTTTATAATTTTTTATAGATAGATTTTTTATCATACTTTACCTTTAATATATCTTTTAGATACTTTCAAAATCAATATTTTCATCTTCAAATTTTAATGATGCGTTAGTTTTGACATTATCATCACTGAAAGCACTATCTAGAGCTATAACTTTTTGTGGTTTTAGTTTTAATATGGCTTGATGAATATTATTGTTATATTTTTCTAATACAAAAACTATGTTATTAGTATAGTAAAAATTAGAGTTATCTATATTTATAGTTTGTATTTGACTATCCAAACCTAGCCCTTGCTTTAGCATTAATTCCCATAGTATATGGTATATATCAGAATTTGCAATTTGTGCAACTTCATTTAAAAGCATTTGTTGTTCTAGTTGAGATGTATATTGTATATCCTCAATCCATTCTTTAAAATTTGAAGTTGATAGTGTATATTTTCTAAAGCCTAAATTTTGTTTTTGTGTATCGGTATTTGGGTTGTCCAAACGTTCTTTTTGAATTTTTTGTATAACTTTCTCTATGCGTGCTTGAGTAATATCGCTGATTTTTGTATATCCTGCGTTGAATGCTTCGGTTTTTTCATCAATTTGCTCATCAAGTTGAACACATATATATTTGCGGTTTCCGCCGTCTTGTTCGTTAAGTTCCATTACTGCTTGGGCTGTAGTGCCAGAACCTGCGAAAAAGTCTAGGATTATGTCGTTATTTGAAGTTGAAATTTCTAATAATCTTGTTATTAAAGTAGTTGGTTTGGGAAAGTCAAATAATATATTATTAAATAACTCTTTTAACTGATTTTTACCTGTAATTGATGTTTTTAGTCCTGTAAAAATAGAACTTTGGATTGATACAGATGATTCATTTTTAAAAATTTTTAATCTTGGTACTCCATCTCCATTTTTACTAAAAAATATTCTATTATCTTCTTTTAATTTATTAAATTCATCTTTAGTAATAGTCCAATTTCTAGTATATTTAAAGCCTGTTGGGGTTGTAATTTCAAAATATTTAGAGCCTGTTGTTGATTTAATTCCATTTCTTGAAATATTTCCAGACATCCATGCCCCTCTTATATCGTTATCAGGATTAGAAAAATCCTCTCTATCTTTAAATCTAAATTCTTCATATTTACCAAGTTTTTTATTTGATTTAAAACAAGCAATGATATATTCATGTTCATATCTTACTGTATTAGATGCTGTTTTGGTAAATGAACTTTCTTCAAAATCAGATAAGTTCCATATATAACTTTCCACATTATCTTCCCCAAAAATCTCATCACATAGCAACTTCAAATTAGCTTGTTCATTATCATCTATACTTATAAATATTACTCCATCATCTCTAAGTAGATTTCTAGCCAAAAACAAGCGTGGTAGCATCATATTTAACCAATTGCTATGATAATGCCCATTTTCTTTGCTATTTTTGCGAAACATGCCAGATTTTGTTAATTTGCCATCTTCATCTTTATCGCCTACCCTTTGTAGATATTCTTCTTCACTTTCTTTGAATTTGTCGGGATAGATAAAGCTGTCATTACCTGTATTATATGGCGGGTCAATATATATCATTTTTACTTTGCCATAGTAGGATTTTTGCAAGATTTTTAATACTGCTAGATTTTCACCTTCAATAAATACATTTTGTGCATTATCCCATTCTATAGATTGCTCTTTATTAGGTTTTAATGTATCACTAATGGGGGTTTGCAAGATTTTATAGGCATTGCTTTTGCCTGCCCACGATAGATTATAGCGTTCATTAGGCGTTATATAGTCTGATAGTATAGTCTTGAGTTTATCAAAATCAATAGCTTGTTCGCTAAAAGCTTGTGGTAGTATTTGTTTGAGTTGGTCTAGTACATCTTGCGTGATATTTAAAGAGGTTTTATCCATTTGTTTTACAATGTAAATCTAATCTTAACATTGTAAAGTATTTTAGATGATTTTTGAATGTTATAGCTAAATCAAAAACACACCACACATTCTAATCAAAATCATAATAATATTATTAAAGAAATTCATAATTGGTAATATCCAATATTTAGTTAAAACACCTAAAATCGATAATCCCATAATAATGAAAAATGAATACCTTTCCAAATTAATTAAATAATGTGTATATTTATATGGTGTGAATAATAAAGCAATTTTACCACCATCTAAAGGTAAAAGTGGTATTAAATTAATCGCAAACAAGCTTAAATTAATCCTAATTCCAATTGCAGCCATATATAAAAAAAATGTTTCATTAATTTTTAAGTAGTATAATGCAACAATTACCGCACCCCACATAAATGCCATTGCTAAATTAGCCATTAAACCAGCACATATGGTTAAACATGCATCTCGCTGATAATTTTTAAAATTGCGACTATCAATTGGAATGGGCTTGGCATAACCAAACCAAAATGTACCTTTAGAACCTAAATATACAATTATCGGAATAACAAGGCTTCCCCAAATATCCAAATGTTTTGTAGGATTAAATGTTAATCTTCCTTGCATGTAGGCAGTTCTATCGCCTAGTTTATGTGCAACAAAAGCTTGAGCTGCTTCATGAAATGACAAAGCAAATATTAATGGAATAATACTTACTGCTAAGTTTCTAATTAATTCGTAATCGTTCATATTGATATGTAGTATATTTATAGCTAAATCAGAATATGCCAAGCAATTATCATTTAGCTATATGACTAAAATGCCACATTTATTCTAACACAAATATAATTATTTAACATGTGAATATTTTAGTATTTTTTGAACTATAATTTATTCATTCTGTCTTATATATTAAATAAAACCCTTACGAGAGGCATGAAATGAAAGCAAAAATAATTTTAGGTTTAGTGTCTAGTTTATTTGCAATATCCGCATTTGCACATATGCCAGAAATTCATAGGTCGCAACATAGGCAACAACATCGCATAGCAGAAGGTATAAACTCAGGGCAATTAACAGCAAAAGAAGCTATGCGTCTAGAAAGAGGTCAAGCAAGAATTCAACATATGAAAAGAGTAGCAAAAGCAGATGGCGTAGTTACACATGAAGAACGAGCGAGAATTAGGCACGCTCAACATCGCCAAAGCCAAAAAATTTATGAAAAAAAACATAATTTGAATACTCAGCATAATACTTATTAATTTGGATTAATACTATAAATTATATAAATAATATAGTATAATTAAAATAATCGCACCCTGACCTCTAAATATAGACATATTAATATAGAAAATATATTAATATGGATTATATTTAAGTTGGGGTCTTCTCTTTATAGTATAGCTATATGTCTGTTATT
>JBJOQB010000101.1:0-9714 GCA_046050125.1 Pseudomonadota bacterium | reverse complement strand
GTACATGGGTAATTACTTCATATGCTGTTGCTGAAGCAATTATGTTGCCACTCACAGGCTGGCTTACGACTAGATTTGGTATTTTAAAACAGTATGTATGTGCGACTTTATTATTTACCGTAGCGTCGATATTATGTGGATTAGCACCAAATTTTGAATTATTACTATTGGCTAGAATTTTGCAGGGCGTAGTTGGTGCAAGTATGATTCCATTATCTCAAACATTATTAATGAGTGTTTATCCCAAGGAAAAACGTGGACTAGCAATTGGCATTTGGGCAATGACAGCAGTAACTGCACCTGTTGCAGGACCTATTTTAGGTGGTTGGATTACAGATAATTTATCGTGGAGATGGGCGTTTTACATAAATTTACCTATTGGCATTTTTTCTGCCTACATGGTACATAGTATCTTTACCAATAAGGGCTGGGTAGATAAAGTAAAAAAAGTACCAATTGATATTTGGGGATTAATCTTTTTAGTTTTATCTGTTGGCTCATTACAATTGTTATTAGATAAAGGCAATGAATTAGATTGGTTTTCAAGTAGTTTTATTGTTTGCTTGGCTGTTTCAGCTGTAGTATTTATGATTATTCTTGTGATTTGGGAATCAGGACAAGCCAATCCTGTAGTAAATTTTAAATTCTTTAAAAATCGAAATTTTGCTATTGGTGTATTTGTCCTTTGTGTTGGCTCAATTGCATTTTTCTCTACTGTAGTTATTTTGCCGATTTGGCTACAAAACTATATGGGTTACACCGCATTTCAATCTGGCTTAACTACAGCAACGACGAGTATATTTGTAATATTTTTAGCACCTATTATTGGGGGGAATATTCACAAAGTAGATGCAAGAAAAGTTGTAGCATGTGGATTTATTATATTTTTCTTAGTTTCATTATATGGTTCTCATATAACACCTGATGTTACAAATGGTTATATTTCATTTAGTCGATTATTATTGGGATTAGGCTTAGTATGCTTTTTTATCCATTTGAATAATATTACCTTTGCCGACATTTCAACTGAAGAAATGGCATCAGCATCTGGAATATCAAATTTTACTCGCAATATGGGGAATAGCTTTGGCACATCAATGGTTGTAAATTACTGGGATAGATTACAAGCTGGTCATCATGAAAATTTAGTATCACATATTAAATATTAGCAATCCTAATTTTAATGAATATATTAATCATATGAGCGGTAGCCTAGAGGCTAAACTTATGGTTATTAACCAAATGATTAGCTCTCAATCTGCTTTGATGGGAATTAATGATATTATCCTTACTAGCGGTCAATTGATGTTATTGCTTATACCTTTTGTGTTTCTTGCACGTAAATCCAATAAACTTGTTAAGGGTGGTGGGCATTAATTAGGCTAGTTTTATATAATATTTGAGTTATATAGCTGAATCAGAATTTCTTGTCATAGAGGCTGACGACAAAATTGCGACACAGATAGTACAAATAGTACAGCTAGGAGCAATTTTTAGGACAACGAATATGACAAATAATTATCATTTAGCTATAATATGTTCAAGCAACCTAATAATCTGCAAATCTATGACTTCATCTAACTCATCTGATATTAATCAAAATAATCAAACAAATCATATAAGCAATACAACGCACTTTGGCTTTAACCAAGTGGCAGTGCAAGATAAAGAAAAAAAAGTAGCTGAAGTTTTTTCATCTGTAGCTAAGAATTATGACATTATGAATGATGTAATGTCAGGCGGTTTACATCGATTATGGAAAAAAATTGCGATTTCTCATGCAGGCATTCGTGCAGGCGATAAAATATTAGATATTGCTAGTGGTACAGGCGACCTTGCAAAACAATTTAGTAAGCTTGCTTCAAATCATAATACCAAAGGCGAAGTGTGGATGACTGACATAAATGCAGATATGTTAGCCGAAGGTAAAAAACGCTTACTAGACCAAGGAATTATATTACCTACTTGTGTATGTAATGCGGAAAATCTCCCTTTTGAAGATAATTATTTTAACTTAGTGAGCGTGTCATTTGGGCTACGCAATATGACAAATAAAGATAAAGCATTAAGTGAAATGTATCGAGTACTAAAACCGGGGGGTAAAGTTATGGTATTAGAATTTTCAAAAATTCACCAAAGCATAACTAAATTATATGATTGGTACTCATTTAATTTACTACCATTTATGGGCAAATTAATTGCAAAAGATGAAGAAAGTTATCGCTATCTTGCTGAATCTATACGCATGCACCCAGACCAAGAGAATTTAAAAACAATAATGGAGCAAGCAGGATTTAACAAAGTTGTATATCACAATATGACAGCGGGAATAGTGGCTTTGCATATTGGATATAAGTATTAAATAATCAAAGTATAGATATAATTATTCATAAATAAGGACAAAACATGCACTCAATCTACACAGAACTACAACAAGAACTAGATAATATCAAATCACAAGGTTTATATAAAACAGAAAGAATAATTGAAGGCAGTCAAGGTGCTGTTATCAGTGTAAATGGCAAACAAGTGCTAAATTTCTGTGCAAATAATTATTTAGGTTTAAGTGGAAATGCAGAAGTAGTGCAAGCATCTCAAAAAACTATGGATACGTACGGCTTCGGGCTGTCATCAGTGCGTTTTATTTGTGGCACACAAACCATACACAAACAATTAGAACAAAAAATAGCTCAATTTGTAGGCTGTGAAGATGCAATATTATATGCTGCTGCGTTTGATGCAAATGGAGGAGTTTTTGAGCCATTGTTGGGCGAACAAGATGCCATTATATCAGACGAATTAAATCATGCCTCAATTATTGACGGTGTGCGTTTATGCAAGGCTAAACGTTATCGTTATACGCATAATGATATGGAAAGCTTAGAACAACAACTCAAATTAGCCACTGAAGAGCAAAAAGCGAGACGTATTGTAGTTGTATCTGATGGTGTATTTTCAATGGACGGCACAATCGCCCAAGTAGATAAAATAGTTTCTTTAGCTAAAAAATATAATGCATTAACCATGTTAGATGAATCACATTCAACTGGTTTTGTCGGTGCAAATGGTCGAGGAACACCTGAACTCACAAATACACTTGGAAAAATCGACATTATTACAGGTACATTTGGCAAAGCATTAGGTGGTGCTTCAGGTGGATTTACGGCTGCACGTCCTGAAATTATCGAAATGTTACGACAACGCTCAAGACCATATTTATTCTCAAATACTTTAGCCCCTGCGGTAGTTGGTGCAACATTACATGTTTTAGATACGCTAAGTAATTCAAGCGAATTAATCCAAAAATTACAAAATAATACAGCATACTTCCGCAAGCACATGAGTGAAGCAGGTTTTAATATCATCAAAGGAACGCATGCAATATGCCCTGTAATGCTTGGAGATGCAAAACTAGCCCAAGAAATGTCAGCTAAATTGTTAGAACTTGGGATTTATGTTATTGGCTTTTTTTATCCTGTTGTACCTCAAGGCAAAGCACGTATACGTGTACAAATTTCAGCAGGACATGAACAAGAGCATTTGGACAAAGCAATTGGGGCATTTATTAAGGTAGGGCAAGAGTTGGGTGTGATTTAAGTATCAACTTTTACATTTTAGATATCACCAATGGAGATAATATCTCCATTTTACATTTTACGCCTTACATTTAAATTATCAAATTTCATTTACATCATCATAACTTAAACCTGTAGCCTGCATAATCAAATCATAGCTTATATTAAGCAATTTCATAGTTTTAGCAATTTGTCTTTTTTCCTCAAGTTTACCTTCAGCCTTTCCTTCTGCTTTGCCCTCTGCCTTTCCTTCTTCCCTACTAATATCTTTTTCATACTTCAAACCGTCCATGAATTTCTCTTGTTGGTCAATTGCATACAGTATATCTTCATCACATAGTGCATCTTCTAATTTTTTGATGACTATATTTTCCTGTTCTTTTGTCGTTGCTAATTGCTTTAAATCTGAGACAATGCTATCTGGCAAGGTTATCGTTGGCTTATTTTTATCTCTATACTCAGGATTAAATATAGCCAATAGTTTATCAATTTTGCTTTGTAACTTTGTACTTAATTTTGTGGTATCAATAAATATAGATTCATGATGTAATTGTCGTATAAATTCTTCATCATCAGTTTTTGCATCTAATGGCTGTTTTGTACTTGCATCAATTAATTGTGTTGATGTTTTAACTACTGCTACAGGTATGTTTAATTTAAATCCTAGTATATAAATTGCAATTATTTCTAAATCTTGCTTTTGATTATTTGAAGTGTCTTGAGTCATATAGTTCTTGCCCAAATAACTTCTAAATCTTGTTATATCATTTTTATAAAAGCACTGTTGCAATTCAATTAGCACTTTTCTTTTTCTGCCATTTTCCTCAATTATTGTTGCGATAAAATCCATTCTTGGGGTTGAATAGCCTGTATTTCTTTCTTCATTACGTAAAGTAATTTCTTGTGGCTGAAAACTATCTACCTCTATATCTTTATCCAAAAGAATAGATAAAAAGAATCTCGCTACTCGTGTATCTTGCATTAAATGCTTAAATGAAGCATCATAGATTGGGTTTAGGAGTTTCATATTTAATATAGATTATATAGTCAGATTTGATTATATCATAATGGTTAATTTGTATTATTTACCAAAAACTCTAATTTTAATAATTTTGCTTTTTTCGTATAAAGGTTTGGATAATTCATATTTTCCTTGTTTATCATATAATAAAGCTAAGCTATCTAAGGTCACTGGAATCCAAGCTTCTCCAGATTTTCCAGACTCTTCCTCAATTTTCAAAGCTTTTTTATATAAATTTTCTGCTAAATCATATCTTCCTTGTTTCTCATAAAAGCTTGCTAAATCATTAAATGTTAATAATAAGTATGTCAATGAAGATTTTTGCGAAACATATAAATCCTCGTAAATATTTAATACTTTTTTATATAAAGATTCAGCTAAATCGTATTTAGCTTGCCTATCGTATAAAATAGCCAATTGATATAGTGTCCATGCTGTATCTTCACTATTTAATCCTTTAATATCTAAAATATTTTTATGCACATTTTCTGCTAACTCATATTTATCTAATTTCCAGTAAAAATAAGCTAATTTTTTTAATGCTTGTAATGTATTGGAATGATTCATACCTAAATATTTTTCATTAAGTTTACAGGCTTTTATGTATAAAGATTCAGCCAAATCATATTTTTTCTGTTCATCATATAAATCAGCTAAATAATATATTGATATTACTATAATTTGATTATTTTCCCCTAAATATCTTTGATTAATATCTAAAGCTTTTTTATAAAGACTCTCTGCTAATTCATAATTTTTTTGATACTGGAATAAACGAGCTAAACCAGTTGTAGCTAAACTCACATTTAACATATTACTATCTTTCTCTGCTACTCTTATAGCCTCTTTATATAATTTTTCTGCTTTAGCATATGTTTTCTCATCAAAACTATTTAAATTAGCTTGCTCAACATAAGCATCAAATTCAGCTTGCGAAGCAAAACAAATATTACTTACACATAAAAATAAGCAAATCCAAACTTTTTTATAACTATTTATTATCTGCATTTTATCTCCAAAATAACTGACTTAAAAAACAATCTAGAAAATCACACCCCAACTATAGTAAACTATAGTACAACACAAAGCTTATACCAAATAAAAAATCATGCGTTACATCTTCCTTGATACAGAAACTACAGGGCTAGACCCAAAAAATGGCGACAGAATAATTGAAATCGGTTGCATTGAAATGAATGAACGCAATCTTAGCACCAACACATTTCATGAATACCTTCACCCCGAAAGAACAGTACCGCAAGAAGCAATTAACATTCACGGCATTACTAATGAATTTTTGGTGGGTAAGCCATTATTTAAAGAAAAAGCCCAACAATTTATAGAGTATATAAAAGGTAGCACTGTAATAATTCATAATGCAAGCTTTGATGTAGGATTTTTAGATGCAGAATTAGCTCGCCTCAATTTAATGCCATTTAATAGCTATGTTTATCAAGTCATAGATTCATTAAAGGAAGCACGCACACTTTATCCAGGGCGAAAAAACTCACTTGATGCATTATGTGATAGATTGGAAATAGACCGCAGTAACAGGGAATATCACGGAGCTTTACTTGACTGCACATTACTTGCAAAAGTTTGGCTAGCAATGACAAGGGGGCAAGATGATTTACTAGCATCAAACACATCATCAAACAGCACATCAGGAAATAAAGAAGAACTTCAAATAGCAAATGTACATGATAATGGAATAGTGCTAAACGCAAAAGCTGAAGAACTAAACGAACACGAAAGGCTTTTACAAAAATTTAAAATAAGTTCTTGGTAAAAATCAAATTAAAGCGTATATTAAGCATAGAAAGCAAAAAACCCCAAGCAAATAAATACTAGGTAAATTAGTTTAACTAGATTTAATTATTAATGGGGTATTTTTATCAACTATATTTGCACAATTAAGCAGCAAATTTAGCTTCTTTTAATAAACGAGCAACAGTTTCAGTAACTTGAGCACCGTTTCCTAACCATGCTTTAACAGCATCTGGGTTTTTAATTTCAATTTTTTGTTGTGCACCAAATGGAGTTGGGTTATAAAAACCTAACACTTCTAAATGTCCACCATCACGGCGACTACGTTTATCCATCGCTACGATAAAATAAAATGGGCGTTTTTTACTACCGCCACGCTTTAAACGAATTACAACCATTTCTATCCTTTTACAATTTTAAAAAAACTGCTTGTTCAATATAAACAATAATTATACTGCAATTATTGCTTTTTTGTACATAGTCATACCAAACTTACAGTTATATGATTAACAATAATGATTAATTTAATAATATAACATTATATAAAGTATATAGCTAAATTCTTATAAATTAGCTATGCTATTCTTCTTCAAAGAAAGAACGTAACTTATCAGCCCTTGAATGATGCTGTAGCTTTTTCAAGCCTTTTGCTTCAATCTGGCGAATACGCTCACGTGTTACATTGAATTGTCTGCCTACTTCTTCTAAGGTATGGTCCATAGACATATCTATACCCAACCTAGTTTTTAATACCTTAGCTTCACGCTGTGGAATTGATTGCAACACATTTTGTACGGCTTTGCGTAATTCTGATAATGTTGCTGCATCAAGCGGGCTTGTGGTATATGTATCCTCAATGAAATCGCCCAAATGAGAATCCTCATCATCACCAATTGGAGTTTCCATAGAAACAGGCTCTTTGGAAATCTTCATGATTTTACGTACTTTATCTTCAGGTATGCCCATGCGTGCAGCTAACATTGTTGCATCTGGTTCAATACCTGTTTCTTGTAAAATCTGTCTCGACATACGATTCATTTTATTAATTGTTTCTATCATATGCACAGGGATACGTATCGTGCGTGCTTGGTCAGCAATCGAACGAGTAATAGCCTGCCTTATCCACCATGTAGCATATGTTGAAAACTTATAACCTCTGCGGTATTCAAATTTATCTACTGATTTCATCAAACCAATATTACCTTCTTGGATTAAATCTAAGAATTGTAAACCACGGTTTGTATACTTTTTGGCGATAGATATTACTAAACGTAAATTGGCTTCAATCATTTCACGTTTAGCTTTGCGAGCATGTCTCTCGCCTTCAGTCATTTTTTTATTTATTTCTTTTAATATTGGCAGTGGCACCATTACATAAGCTTGTAATGCAATCAATTTATTTTGTAATTCATAGATTGATGGTGCGTGTCTGCTTAAATTTGCATATAAAGTAGCATTTGTTTCAAACTGCTTTAGCCACTCTAAATTTGTTTCATTGCCAATAAAAGTTTTAATAAACAACTCTTTTGACATGCCACATTTATCAACGCAAATTTTTAATATATTACGTTCTTGCTTACGAATTTCTTCCAGTTGATTACGGATTGTATCGCATAATTTTTCAACTACTCTTGCCGTAAAACGTAATGTAATTAATTGTTCTTGTATTGCTGTTTGTGCTTTTATGTATGCTTTTGAACCATAGCCATCTTTTTCGATAGCTTTAAGCATCTTTTTATAACTTGATGTTATATCAGCAAATTTACCTAATGCAGCTGTTTTTAAAATCTCTAATTGAGTTGATTCTGTGCTATTATCGGCATTACTAGAATCATCTTCTTCAGAAATCTCAAATTCATCTTCAATAAAATCAGCATCAGTAGCTAAATCTACTAAACCATCAATTACTTCGTCAACTAAAAATTCAGCTGATTTAATTTTATCACCTAAAGTAATAATTTCTTGAATAGTAATTGGACTAGCAGAAATCGCCATCATCATTTCTTTTAAACCATGTTCAATACGCTTAGCAATTTCAATCTCGCCTTCACGACTTAACAGGTCAATATTACCCATTTCACGCATATATAAACGTACTGGGTCAGTTGTTCTACCAAATTCAGAATCAACAGTTGAAAGTGCGGCTTCCGCTTCCTCTTCCGCCTCTTCTTCAGTAGAAATTGTATTTACTGTATCGTTTAGTAGTAACGTTTCAACCCCTGGAGCTTGCTCATATACATTAATACCAAGGTCATTTAATACTGTTACTAATGATTCAAGATGGTCGCTATCTGCTAAATCGTCATGTATATGGTCATTAATTTCAGCATAAGTTAAGTAGCCTTTTGATTTACCTAACTTGATAAGGTCTTTTAGTTTTTGTCTTCTTTCTAAAAGCTCTTCTTCGCTTACATCAATCGTACTACCTAAACCAAATTCTTTAAATAAGGCTCTTTCCTTTGATTTTTTATCTTTAGCTCCTTTTTTAGCTTTAGATTTATCCTCTAAAGAAGGAGTTAATTCTTCAAGAGATAAATCCTCTACAGAATTTTTGCTGGTATCAGGAGTATTTTTTGATTGTTTTTTTTGAGACATAACACACAATTAGTAAAATTGCAAATAGTATTACATTATAGCATACTCTATAATAAAATGCTGTAGAATAATTATATATTTGCATAAATACCAATTTTACTTACAGCCAAAGTTACTAATTATGCAAAAACATGTACTAGCTTTTACTTTATTTCTAAAATTGGGTTATACGGATTTTCCTCACAACCATCAGTGTAAACTTTAACTGAATTTGCTTTAGGGTCATACAATACACCAATTGCATTACTTGGTTTTCCTAATTCCTTATTACTGGAATACGCTTTTGCAATTATCTTTCGATGAGGTAATGCCCTAGAAATTCTAGCAATAACTTGTGTTGATGCATCATTTGGAAGCATTTCCCACATGTCTTTTGTATTTTTTTGATACTCTCCTTCTACAAAAACTACAACAGTAGCATTTTGAGGAATTGAGGATAAATGCGGTAAAGTCTCACTATTAAAAAAGCGACTACCTGTTTGAACTGCATCTTTATGTAACAATTTAATATCAAAATCTCCATTTGACTTTTTAGCAACTAATAAAATGCCTGTGCAACCTAAAAAACTACTTGAATAAAATAAAGTACGAGGGCTTTTTCTATTACATGTTAATGAACTTTGCCCCATAAACTGACTAAGATACCTTTGTGTAGTATCGGAAGTTTTTAGATGGGTAAATGCTACTGGTCGATGGTCGATGGTCGATGGTCGATGGTCGATGGTCGATGGTCGATGGTCGATGGTCGATGGTCGA
>JBJOQB010000100.1:0-4243 GCA_046050125.1 Pseudomonadota bacterium | reverse complement strand
GTTATAGCTCCCTCTCGCTCAAAGATATGCTATACTAATATAATTTATACATATTATTCCTTTATTGTTATAGCTCCCTCTCGCTCAAAGATATGCTATACTTATTTTGCATGGATTGACTTGCAGGTGCGTGTTATAGCTCCCTCTCGCTCAAAGATATGCTATACTTGATGAAACAATAAGAACACGTGAGGTTAAGTTATAGCTCCCTCTCGCTCAAAGATATGCTATACTTGAACTTTGATATTGTCGTAAGGAATTTGGTTATAGCTCCCTCTCGCTCAAAGATATGCTATACTCATTTATAAAAAGTATACCTAACAACACTCGTTATAGCTCCCTCTCGCTCAAAGATATGCTATACTTTATCAATTCAGTTTAATGGTGGTAAAACTGTTATAGCTCCCTCTCGCTCAAAGATATGCTATACTGTAGCTACTTAAATTCATGTAAGTGCGATGGTTATAGCTCCCTCTCGCTCAAAGATATGCTATACTAGATTTAAAAATTATGACAATATATGCGACGTTATAGCTCCCTCTCGCTCAAAGATATGCTATACTTTCTAATATTTTAGTAACAGCGTAAGCGGTGTTATAGCTCCCTCTCGCTCAAAGATATGCTATACTGCTATGCTTCCAGCGATAAACAGATGTAGTGTTATAGCTCCCTCTCGCTCAAAGATATGCTATACTACGTTGGCTCAAAATCCCTACTATGCAATGCATGGCGGGGATTTTCTTTTATAAAAAAACTCAAATATTTACATATTTTTAGCTAAAAAAACCATTTTTTACGAAAATTTATATAAATAAACATTGTTGTTCATTCACTATTTTTTCTTGATGTGTTTTTTCTCCTACCAATAAAACCATTTGTGTAAATTGTTTTTCAGTTAATATTAGATAGCGTACATGCCCTTCAGGAGGTAAGTTTTTACGCAAACGCCCTAAATGTTTATCTAACATATCATATCCACCAATTAAACGACTATATACACTAAACTGCAACATGTCATAGCCATCTCGAATCAAGAAGGCACGAAAATGCGTGTATTCTTTCCTTTTATCGCAATCTGTAGTGGGTAAGTCAAAAAATACCATAATTCTCATAAAACGCCTATTCTCTATACTCATGATAGAACCTTTGGGGTAACTCAAGACTGCTTACATTTCCATTCAAATAACGACTAAAACTGATTACGCTTTGTTCAATAGCATTTACCCATTTCATTTTTTCGCCTTTTACTAGCACTTGTTGTTCACATATTTTAATTAAATCTTGTTTGTGCTTTGGTTCTAGATTTTTATAACTATCATCATATTTTGTAAAAGGATAAAGAGATAAAATATAGCTATCTACAAATGGTCGATATGGCTCAATGATGTCATCAGCTAAATTAAAACTATTTAGTTCACTAGCATGAAATAAGCCTAAACTTGGTGTAAAACCATATGCTACTAAATACTTAGCAATAGTTGAGCGAGTAATTGCATAGGCATAATTTAGGCATGAATTGTAAAAATCTTCATTTTTTCTAGAAAATGAATTAGAGAATAAATATTTAAAATAATATTGAGCTGATGTTGATTCAATAAATGTAGTATCTCCTGATTTTACTTGTAATGCTAACTTGTACAGGTAATCAGCTACTTCTTTACTACGATGATTTTCTAAAACTAAGGCTTGATTAGTAACTTTTTGCTTAATGATTTGTTGCCATAATTGTTTTCTTTGCACTTGCCCTAATTCTATTTGTTGCAAAATTACTTTGCTATGGCGACTATGTGGAAGAAAAGGTAAGCATATACTATTTGGCATATGCTTTTTATCTACACTAATGATAATTGCATTTACTTCTGCAAATTCACTAATTACATAGCTATTTAAAGTTATATGTGGATTATCAATTACAAGTACTGATATATCCTCTAATGGCAAATAAATGCTATGCTTATCTTGGTCAATATGAAGCTGGCTATTCTTTATATGAATATTACTAGGTTTACTAACTAATACAATACGCCAGCCCATATTGCACCTCACATAGTGGTTTTATATTTTCTTTTTATTATTATTTTTTATCGGTAATCGTTCAGAGTGTTTTTCTATGTTATAACATTTGCCTAAAATGTCAACATATTTTTTCTCAAAACTTTTAAGATTAAGAATTGAAATTCTTTCTAGTTTGCTATTTGAATTATCATGTAAATTATAAGAAACTCTACCACTATCTATATCAAAGCTAGCATAGTAACCTTCTAAAACATCGCCATTTTTTTCTACTAATCTTATAAAACTATCTTTATGCAAACTAAAACAAAATGTATAGCTTTCATCAACCAAATTACTAGCATCAGCATTAATTGCTTTTGGTAATTCAGTGTCATATGCTTGATGTGCATATACAGGTACACCAAAGTACTGAGTTTTACCTTTATTTGTTCCTTTTTCATTTACCTTGCTAAAAATATCAAGCCTTAACATTTCTGACCTGTCAGCAATTCCTCCACGCACTAACATGCCACTTTTTTGGCCATTATTTAAAACGGTTATGCTTTTAACTGGTACTGGATAATTTCCCTTTTTGCTTAGTTTCTCACTTAAGTACAAAGGTTGTTTAAAAATTTCAGTGAGCTTTTTCTTAAGTTTATCCCCTTTTTCATATTGGGATAAATTATCACGTAATTCCTCTAAACGCTCTTGTAGCTTCTGCACTAAATTTCTTTGGCGAGTTGAAGCATCTTTTATGGTATTTTCTGCATTATTTTCTAATATATCTTTGATAATTGAAGGACTTAAATCGGTTAAAGATGTTCTTTTAGAACTTTGATTTTCTTGCAAACCCTTATTATTATAAGAACGAATGGTATCATCATGCATTTTACCTGATGTTGATTTTCTTTCCATATGTGAAATGAACAAAGGTTTAACTCTTGCAAGTTGCTCTTTGGTATAATGTCCAACAGGATTTTGCTCTAAGTATTGTTTTGGATTATCATTAAGTAATGCGATTAATTCATTTCTAAAACCTTCATATGGCTGTGGAAAATGTTTATTAACATTATGATATTTTTTCAAATCCAAAACTTCGCCTGTTTCAGTGTCAATATAAGAATTTGCAACATACTTTAATTCTTTAGCTTTGCTGTACTCTTGCATTCTTTGTACCATGCTTTTTGTACATGCAGCAATTATGGCAGCATCTAACGCATGATGTTTTGAGTTTTCTTCACGATTTTTTAATTTATTTAAGCCCCATTTTTTACGCAAAACAGAAGTAATTCCACCTTGAATATTTACTGTTTTTATGCCTAATTCTTGATTAACTCTAGAATTAATTTCTTTAGCAATATAACGTGTATCATTCAAGTTTCTGTCTACAAATCCACCAAATTTGCTCTCTTGCGTTAGTAATCTTCTTTTTTTAGCGTATGGGATTGAATGTATTGCATTTACCCATGCTTCAAATGCCTGCCAATCATGTGCATTTGATGATAAGTACTCATAAGGTGTGCGATTACCCTTTTGCTGATTATGTTTGATGCAAACTAAAACTTTATTATTTTGGCTATCATCAAAACTGCGAGAAAATGGCAAAATGTGGTCAATTTCATATTTATTACTAAGCAATTCTGCAAGATTAATGCTTTGTTGGGAATATGCACATTGACCTTGTTGTTGCTTATATAGCTTAAATTTTAATATGTCATAATTACTACCGTTATCAATTCCATACTCCTCACAAATGCTATTATTAGCTTCTTGATTCTTTCCTAAATTTTCCTCATTTTCTCTTTCTTGTTTTTTTCTATCTTGAAAATTCTTAGTTAAATCACGAGCTAACTCAATGTGAATTGCTTCAGGTTTGCCGTACTCTTTAATTAAAGCATTAATCACTTTAACTGCTTGATTAATTGAGCGATATACAACTGGGTTACGAATTTCTTTTTTTAGTGGCTTAGCTAAATACTTTTTACCTTGAGATATTTTTTTGCTATGATGTTCATAGCCTGCACTTTTTACAGCCTCATCATACCTTTGCCCGTCTTGCATGTAAGGCAGAATTTTCTTAATCGCAACAGCAGACAAATTAACTGTGCCTGTAAAATCTAAATCTAATAATTTATCAAACTTGCCGTAAAACCTCGTCCTTCAGGGCGGGGATATAAGGCAACACGAAAAACACGAATAAAAAGCATGGTTTTTAGAGTATTTTGAGTGAAAAAACAAATTAGCTAGT
>JBJOQB010000099.1:0-18672 GCA_046050125.1 Pseudomonadota bacterium | reverse complement strand
TTGAGATTTTGCAAAAAAGAGGCATGATTATTTCTGATGAAGATAAAGATTATGCTTTAGATAAATTAAGTCAAATTAGTTATTATCGATTAAATGGTTTTTGGCGTCCTTGCAGAAAATCTGAAGGTACGTATAAATCTTTTGAGTACATAACAAAATATAATAAAACTATCACAAGAAATATTGAGAAAAAGTTAAATGAGTTTGAAGAAGGCACTAGCTTTAAAGGCTTAATTGAGCTTTATGAATTTGATACTAAATTACGTTTATTAATGTTAAATGCTATTCAATTTATAGAAGTATTTATGCGAACTACTATTGCATATCAACTAAGTTTTGATAATTCTCAGAATAAGAGTACACCATTAAATTATAAAAATGAAAATATTATAAACACTGCCAACAAAGATTGTAGAAAAAAATGGAGCGATTTTAAATATAAAATCCAAAAGCAAGTAAATGATTCAAAAGAAGATTTTATTGTAATACCTCGAGAGGGAAAAAAAGATATTCCATTTTGGGTTATTATAGAAATTTGGGATTTTGGAACTTTATCAACTTACTATGAGATATTAAAAACTAATCATCAAAAAAGAATTTGTCAAGAATTGGGTATTGAATCGCCAGATATATTAACTAGTTGGTTAAGAGAAATTAATATTTTAAGAAATCGATGTGCACATCATGCACGTATTTGGAATTATACTAATCCTAGAGCTTTAAATTTAAAATCAATAAATGAAAAGCAGTTAAGATATACTAATAAGCAATCCCCAAATAAAATATATGGTTTAATTTGTGTAATAAATTTTTTACTAAATATCATTAATCCAAAAAGTAATTGGATAAACGAAGTTGTTGATTTAATAAATACTAAGCCAATTTTACCTAATTGTAATTTTGATTCAATGGGTATAAGTTCAGAGAATGGATTAGATATAGCTATATTTGACAATCTTTAACTCATCAATTGCTAATCAAATACAAGTATTTATATAAAAATTACATATATGCTAAACTATCATTATCAAAAATAGTTTATAAATAATAATATGTCTGGAAACACTCTCGGTTTACTCTTCACAGTTACTACATTTGGCGAATCTCACGGCACTGCAATTGGTTGTGTAATTGATGGTTGCCCACCAAATATTGAGTTAGATATGGAAGCAATCCAGCATGATTTAGATAGACGAAAGCCAGGCACAAGTCGCCACGTAACACAAAGACAAGAAGAAGATAAATTTCAAATTCTATCAGGCATATTTGAAGGAAAAACAACAGGTACGCCAATTGCAATTATTATTCAAAACACAGACCAACGCAGTAAAGATTACGGCGAAATTGCTCAGCAATTCAGACCAGGGCATGCAGATTATACCTATTGGAGTAAATACGGAATCCGAGATCATCGAGGTGGTGGCAGGTCATCAGCTCGCTTAACTGCACCAATTGTAGCGGCAGGAGCAATTGCAAAGCAGGTTTTACATAAAATACATGGAATTAGTATCTATGGTTATATGCAACAACTAGGCGAAATTCAAATCCCATTTGAAAATATCAAAAATATCGAAAATAATCCATTCTTTGCCCCAAACAGCACAATTTTACCAGAACTAGAGCAATACATGGACTCATTGCGTAAAAGTGGCGATTCATGTGGTGCAAAATTAAGTATAATTGCAACAAATATGCCAGCAGGATTAGGTGAACCAGTATTTGATAGATTAGATGCAGATATAGCACACGCCATGATGGGATTAAATGCAGTAAAAGGCGTAGAAATTGGCGATGGTTTTGGCGTAGTTAGCCAAAAAGGTAGCGAACATGGCGATAACATTCTACCGCATAAAAATGAAAATGGTAGTAATCAGTTTGCAAGCAATCATTCAGGTGGAATTTTAGGCGGTATTTCAACAGGGCAAGATATAAAAGTAAGCATAGCAATCAAACCAACATCAAGCATAAGAATTCATAAAGATTCAATTGATGTAAACGGTAATCCATGCCAAGTACAAACACTAGGTAGACATGACCCATGTGTGGGTATACGAGCAACGCCAATAGCGGAGGCTCTATTAGCATTAGTTTTGGTTGATCATGTACTACGTCATCGTGGTCAATGTAGTTAGATAAACCGATTTTCTTTAATTACTGCGTTGTCCTTAAAATTACTTCTAGCTTTACTAATTGTACTATCGTCGTCGTAATTTTAGCGTCTGCCTTGTACTTAAAGAAACTTGGTTTATCTAAGTCTTTTGTAAGATTTTCTTTAATTACTGCGTTGTCCTTAAAATTACTTCTAGCTGTACTAAGTATACTATCCTCGTCGTAATTTTAGCTTCCGCCTTGTACTTAAAGAAACTTGGTTTATCTAAGTTTTATTTACTAAACCAGCGAGATTTTTTCACTTGATTTTTGATAGCAAATGGAACAATATTCGCATCTTCTTCCATATTTGTAATAATATTCCCGCCATATTCTTGATTAAGATTTTGTAAATTATCTAGCATATCTTTTTTTACTTCATCTTTATGTTCTCCACAGGCATAATGGGTACGGCTTAGTATACTAATGCCAACAGGTGTATTTGTTAGTTTTCTTTCAAGTTGGGCATCTGGTTTTAATTCATCAGCATGATTTTCAGTATTATTTTGCATGCTGAAATCACTATCTAAGCTTGCTAAGCTCGCAAGGCTAGAGTATGTATCATTTCGATGCATGCTTTTATTGCGTAGCTTTTTAAATTTAGATTGGTCGATAATATAAATAAAGCCATTTTGTGGCAATTTACTGCATTTATCACATGTTTTCATGTTGTGTCTCTCAAATGATTAGTAAAGATTATTGTTTATGTAACATAATTAAATGATTATTTGATGACAACTATATGATTTATATATTTATTATTATGATTTATCTATGTTGGCATTCAACTCATGTAATTAAGAATTTTATAAATTTATGCATATATAAATCCTCTAAAAATAAATGTATAGATTATTAATTTGAGATTGTTATTTATGGATATTTATATAGTGCAACACATATAGGTATCTATCTATAGATAACTTGCTCATTAATTTTATTTTCTATGATATTTATTTTTTGTTTTTAAGTTTTTTATAATATTCTTCTATTTCTACTTTGTGGTATGTACAAATAGCTTGCCTCTTTTTTTTATGTGTAACAGTAAGCAAGTCGTTTTTGGCAAAAGCGGGTACAATTATGTAGTGATATACTCGCTCAAAACGAGGTAAATTTAAGTTTATATCGTGTAAATGTTGTTTGATTTTTTGATGTAAGTCATCGGCATTTGTATATTTTGCATCTATATTTATTAATGCAAGTAGGCTGGCTTGGTTATCCCCAACCACACACACATCTTCTACATATTGATGATGTGTTATTAAGTCTTCTATTTTACTTGGGTGAACATTTTCCCCATTCTCAGTAATAATAATTTCTTTAGTGCGTCCAATAATGTGTAAATAGCCATTGTCTGTTATTTTAGCCACATCTCCCGTATTAAACCATGGTTTTACTTGTTCGCTATTTTTAATATATTCTTTGAGTAAAATATCTCCTTTAAGTAGCAGTTCTCCTTGTTCGGAAAAACTCGCTTCAACGCTTGGGAGCATTTTCCCACAACCATTACTATGTTCAAAGTAAGGTTGAACAGACACAACTCCTGCAGTTTCTGTCATGCCAAAGCCTTCGCACACTCTAATACCAATTGCTTCAAAATATTGCTTTTGTTGTTTGCATACAGGTGCTCCACCGACAATTAAAGCTAAAATATTTCCGCCTAATTGTTGATGAATTGGCTTGAATAGTAGTTTTTGTAATTTATGCATATATACAGCAAATGGCATTGGTAGTTTTTGCCATAAATTCCCCATTTTCTCAAATATGTGGATAAGTTTTTGAACATGATTAGGTTTTTTTATAACTGCATGTTTAATTTGTGTTTGTAGCCTTGTCATAACTTTAGGTACAGCAAATAGTAAGCTCGGTTTTACTTGTTGAATATCATGCATAAAATGCGTAATACCACGGCTAAAGTAGCTATGCCCTTTTACTATTAATGCAATGTAAATACCAACTCTACCAAACACATGCGATAGTGGCATCCAGTGAAACATAGTGCTGTTCATGGCATTTAAACCAACAGTTTGATATGATTCAATTGCTGTTTTTAATAAGGAATATTGAGACAGTAAAACTGCTTTAGAGCTTCCGCCACTACCAGATGTAAATGCAACCGTGTGTGCTTTTTCGCTTAAATCTTGCGTGATGTTTTCAGAATCTTCAATATTTTCTATATGATTAAATATATCAATAAATGTAATGCTATGTGTAATATTATTACTTTTATTATCATCAGTGTAATGAGTATCAGGGTTTTTATCAGAATTTTCTGATTTTTTAATATGAGGATTATCAAAGAAATATGTCTCAGCTACATCAAGTAATATAATTGGTATATTGAGGTTTAATTGATTTAAGCTGTTTTTTAGAATATCAATCGAGTAATCACAGCAAATAATTACATCAGGAATTTCAATATTAATCGCATGACATAATTCAGTTTCTTGCCATGCATTGTGATAAACTAGGCTAGTAGCACCTATGCTAAGGCAAGCTGCATCAGTGAGTACCCATGAGTAGCTAGTTGGTAGAAAAACTCCAATTTTATTAAATTGAGATTTCTTTAATTCGTGGGCAAGATATTTAAAACGTTGGTTAAATTGTTGCCAGCTATCTTGGCTTAAGGTTGGTTCTGTTGGTATATTGTTATCAATATTACTATTTATTAGGCTACGCTTCCAATAACTAAAAGCAGTTTGATTTGGTGATGTTTCAACTCGTAAGCGGATTAAATTGCTTATGCTTTTAATGTTGCTTAAGTTTAAATCAGTGAGTTTAGTTATGTGATTTGTTTGCATGAATGGAGTTGCCTTAATGATAAACAATATACAAATTTCTATTGCTGTTCATAATTTATTATGAATGGTTGCAAAGAAAGATAATATACATTATACATAATTTCAGCAAAACTCTTAGTAAACTATTAATTATATAATTTAATTGTATGTGAATATTTATTTTAGCACTTAATGTAATGTAATATAATAAGATGTTATTATTTTATATTGTTATATCAAAAATGTTGCCATGAAGAGGGTTTAGAATCTGCAAAATTTGCTGTTGGTTTATCTGAGCTTTTGCTTGGTTTAAAAAAACTTGAAAAGGAAAATGTTTTAAAAAAGAGGATAAACCTTTTTTGGTGTATCAGAGGGGGTAAAATTAGTGCTATTGTGATTTACTGCAACATATCCAGTGTGTGATGAATGATTGAACATTTGCATGCCACTACCTATGCCACATTGCTAGACAACGGTCGCATAGTTTGTTGTGTTGAATTTGAATGAGGGGAAGGAGCATGATAAGTTTTAATACTATCCATTCCCCAGCCAATTCGTTTTCCAGTGGTGGTATTGGTTACAGACATATGATTTTAATGTATATGATATATTAATTATATTATATACATAAATAAGTTGTGTAAATTATAATATTTACTTTATTTAAAATCAAAACTCATGCTAGCCTTGTACACTCTTGGTGAGCCTAAATGGATATAGCTTTCGCCAAATGCTTCGCCTGCATCTTTCCAATATTTTTTATTAAAAATATTATCAATTCCAAAACGCATATTCATGCTACTAATGTAGTTGCTATTGATATTTTTTGTATATTTTAAACCTAAATCTACCGTAGTATAGCTTGGAACTTTTACGCTAGCATCTTTAGTAACTGCTTTTGAATTAGTGTGATAAATGCTTGTGCCAATTGATAAGCCATTTATTGCTTGCACATTATAATCTAACCATAAATTAGTTTGGAATTTTGGTACATTAACTGCATTTGCATTATTATAACTGGCAATATTTGTATTGGTTTTTGTAGCTTTTATATAGTAAGTTGAGCTTAAACCATAATTTAAATTTTGCCATCTATGGCTAAAATTAAGTTCTATGCCTTGGCGTTTTTCTTTACCATTTTGTACAAATTGATAGCTATTTGTATCAAGATATTCAAATGGTCTTGATATATCAAACATAGCAGTTTTTATGTTTAAATCTTTATCATTATAATTAAATCCTAATTCAGATTGTTTGCTAATTCGAGGTGCTAGATAGCTTGAATTGTAATCTAATACGTCTTTATCTCTGCCAATTTCAATGTTTTTAGCATATTTTATATAACTAGAAAAATTATTATCCCAATTATGCACTAAGCCAATATTTGGTAGGAATTTATACATATTTATATGCGATTTTTCTTGCCCAATTGGTGTAGAACTACCAGAGAATGATTTTTCATCAATAAAACTAAAACGCCCACCAAGAAATAATTTGCTGTTATAAATACTTAGAACATCTTTAATAAAAATGCTATTTTGTTGATGCTTAATTTGTGTGTATTTATTACCTATGCTGTTTCCTGTTGAGTCATATGGCGTAATAATTTGTTCTGGATTGTAGATATTACGTACTTCCTTGCCCATGCTTACAGAATCAGAACCTTGTCGCACAAATTCTAAAAATGCGTAGCCAATTCCAAGATTATGTTTAATATTATAAGTATTAAATATGCTATTTATGCTAAGTTCGGCATAATTATTTTTATATGTTTGGTTCAGGCTTTGATAGTCAGCTAGTTTGTAATTGCCATTACTTTTGAATGAATATGGGAATGCTACATAATCATCAATATTAACTTTGATATGTTGTAAGTTAGCTTGCACATTTAGGTTAGAAGAAAATTCATACTTTAATTTTGTGCCTAAATTATATGATTTTGTGTAAACAGGTTTTCGCCAGCTTGCATTATTTAGCATGGTTTCTGGCTCAACATTTTGCGGAATATCTGTACCGCCAAGTAATTGATACCCTGGTACGCTGTACTGTCGGTGTGATTGATAATCAGCATCAACTTGCCAGATAAACTTATCTTGTTTGCCATCTAAGGCAATGCTAGCAAGGTACTTTTCGCCTGTCGCTGTTTTTACATATGGTTTTAAATTTGCATAATCAAGGTTAAAACGATAGCCATAATAATTTGAAGATTTATCATTTTGAATACTATAATTATCAATATTATTATAAATTTTACCTACATCTAAACCAAAACCATATTCCCCCGAACCTTGAGCATAGCTATGAATTTGCTTGATATTTTTTGCTCTTTTAGTTACATAATTAATTGCCCCGCCTGAACTAGTATTATTGCTTTCTAGTGCATCAACGCCTTTTAAAACTTCAATTTGTTCTTTATTCGCTAAATTTGGAATTTGGCGATGTGAACTAGGTATTCCATTAATTAGATAGCTAGCATCAAGATTTAAAGGTAATCCACGTAAGCTAAAATTTTCTTGATAGCCTAAAGGTGCATAATTTTGATTTAAGCTCGCATCAAGTTTTGCAACATCGGCTAATGTAGTTGCTTGTATATTTGCAATTTTTTTGTTATTAATCGTGTTGGCATTTACAAGTGGATTGGTTTGTTTATTTTGAATATTGTTGTTGATTTCTTGATTAGAAAGATTGGGATTATTATTACTTTGAGTATTTTTACCAATTACTTCAATTGTTGTTAAATTCTGTGTTTCTATTAAATTATCATCAGTGTTTGCATGGCTAGGATTTGCGACGAATACAGTGCTAAATAGTACAGAAATATTCATATATAAACAAGTTTTCTTTAATAACTTATTTACATTGGATTTATAATAAATATTCTTATTATTTTGTAAGCTACTTTTGCTATTGTCGAGAGTGAATGCCATATCTTTCCTATGTGGTAATACTAAACAATAATAATTGACATATTTAGTGTTCGCCTCTATGACACGAAGCGTGAGCCGGCGAACAAAATATTCTAATTTAGTATTAGATAAATAAATAAACAAAGAAAATGGCTAAGGAACTATGAAAACAAATCAAAAAAGCAAATAACTTTTGATTTTATTTTATAGATTATTGAAAATAAAATAAGGATAATATTTTATTTAGCTTCCCTACGCTTGTATTAACAAGATCAGGTTCAAAGGGTGTTTCTCGCTTTATACAACTATTTATGTTACACAAAGACCCCTAGCCATGTTGTAGCTAAATGATAATTATTCGGCATATTTGTTGTCCTTAAAATTGCTCCTAGCTGTACTTCTTGTACTATCTTCGTTGCAATTTTAGCGTCCGCCTCTATGACAAATAATTCTGAATTAGCTACATGATTTTAGCAGAATTATTTTTTTAATTCAATACAAAATGTTCGCCTAAGTATACTTTTCTTACTAAGTCATTATTCACAATATCTTGCGGTAAGCCACTGGCAAGCACTTTACCTTCACTGATAATGTATGCTTTTGTGCATATCCCAAGGGTTTCACGTACATTATGGTCAGTTACTAAAATGCCTATGCCTTTTTTTTGTAAAAATAAAATAATATTTTGGATATCGGCAACTGCAATTGGGTCAACCCCTGCAAATGGCTCATCAAGCAGTACAAAACTAGGATTTGTCGCAAGGGTGCGAGCAATTTCTACACGTCTACGCTCTCCACCTGATAATGCTAGGGCTGGTTGTTTACGGATATGTTGAATTTGCAAATCATCAAGAAGCTTTTCAAGAGCTTCTAATCTTTGTTTTTTATCGCTATATTTTTGTTGTAGTTCTAAAATGGATAATATATTATCTTCAACATTTAAGCCACGGAATATAGATGCTTCTTGCGGTAAGTAAGATAAGCCAAATCTAGCACGTTTGTACACAGGTGCATGGGTAATATCTTGATTATTGATAATAATTTGCCCGCCATCAGCTTTAACTAATCCAACTACCATGTAAAAAGATGTCGTTTTACCTGCACCATTAGGACCTAACAATCCGACTACTTCGCCACTATTAATAGTTAGTGATACATCTTGCACAACTTGGCGTTTGTTGTACTTTTTTTTGATGTTTTTTATTTCTAATACACAGGCTGAATTTTGTAGATTATCCATAGATTAGATTAAGCTTATAATTTATTTATGAAATTATATCATATTATATTAAGCCATAATAATTTGACATATGTAACATTAGTTACTTTTGTAACTAAAACAATAATATTTGTGCATAGGGTATTTTTTTATAATAATTTTTTATAAATTTACTATTATGTATATATGCATATTTGTAATGTTGTAATATATGGTCGCTCCACTAAAACACAGAATTTCTTCTAAGATATTACAGAGTTTTGATAATACGGATAAATCAGCACGTCAACAATTAAAACAAAATAATACCTATAGAAACCTTACCGCTGTGGTTGAAGGTACAGGTCCTAATGGTTTGCAGGCGGCATTACGATTGTATAGCGAAGGCATTAAAAATGTTATTGTTACAGAAATGCGAGATGAAGAGCATAGCACAACAAGAAATCACAAAATTGATGTTTCAGAGCAATTAATTGATAGCCTTAATAAATTAGGTGTTGATACTAGAAGCATACTAGAATCTATGTCCATAGGGAGCTTGCAAGGAGTAATTACTGAAGCACTCAAAGAGAAGGGTATAACCGTTTTATATGGTACAAGACTTAGAAAAGAAACTCCTGATGAACACCAAACAGGCTCAAAGCGTGTCAAAGCTTATCTAGAAGATGTACATACTAAAGAGGAAATATCTTTAAGTGAGCCAGATTTAATTGTTACAGCATCAGGTCAATCAGCACGTAAAGCGACAAATTTATCTGCTTTTGGCATTCAGGAATTTACTCACTATCAAGCACCAACTGCAGAGCAGGGCTATAAATTGGAAAATATTGTGCCTAATAAATTATCTGGTGCTTCACTTTGGATGTTTCAATTAAAGAGAAAGGTTGCTGTAGGCGAGCAAAAAGATAGTAGTCATTTGCATAGTAGTAAAGAAAAAATATCCCATTTATTCAATGAGATAAAAAATATTCTAACCATAAATAAAAAAGATAAAAATAATCAACAAAATTCAGATGTGGCAGAGCAAGGAAGTTTAGTCGGAGAGCAGTTATTTGCTGGAAAAACTGAGGATTACTTTGGCGATAAAAAACATGATTTGTATGAAATTAATATTGCATTTCAGGGAGAGCAAAAGCCAGATGCTAAACTAGAACAAGAATTAGTTTTAAAATATGTCAATGAAGTTTGCGGTGAAGGTAAAAAATATAAAAATATTCGCCAAGTATTAAAAGATTTTGATGTAATTCTTCCACAATTATCAAACCATAAAGATAAAATAGAAACAGTGAAACTCACTTCAGTAAATTCTTTAATCAGCAAGGCAAGTGGATTTAGAAACTGGGTTGCAATGGGGGACTTTGTTGGAACATCAGCACCTGACGAAGGATTTGGAACGTTTGCAGGAAACCTAGATGGCGAGGCATTATCTTCATTAGCAGGAAGTTTAAATAGAAAAAATAACACAGATTATCGCAATAGAGCACCAAATATGAAGTCAGTAAGACCATTTGAACAAACCAAAGAGCAATTACTGCAAAAATATTCTGATGAAGTTATTCCGCATCACATAGAGTGGGCAGCAGTAAGCTCAGAGAGAATGCAAGAGATTAATCCTTCAAAATCTACAATGCCAAAAAATGAAGATAACAAAAATTAAGAGTATTAAATACAGATAGATAAAAGCTGATTTCATGTCATTCCCGTGCAGACAGGAATCCAGAACGCAAAAATTTTGGATATCTGCCTTCGCAGTTATGACGCAATTTTAGTAAGCTACCTAAAATAAAAAATTCTTATTTATAAGTATACTCTTTAAAAATTAGCTAATTTTGCTTAGGTTTATACCAAGCGGTAAAGCACTTCGGATATTAGCATAATGAGTAGAACAAGCTGCAACAGTGTAACTAGGATTATCAGGACTACCATCATTTTTGCTTGCTAATGATTGTAGTTTATTGCTTGAATCTTTGTATTCACTTTCGCTTATGCCTTCATTAGCAAAGCTAGCACCCCTTGTGCATTGAGTTTGAGTATTATTTTTAAAGCTACATGTCAGCATAAAAAATCCTTAAATTTATGATATATATTCTTATATAATTTAAACATGAATAGGATTAAAAAAACAATTATCGATTTGTTTATTAATAAATAAATTGTATTTTTGAACTTTTTTTGGTACAATTTGTCTAATTATGACAAATCCAATATTAAAAGTCGTATTTTATCAAAATTCACTAGGAAAAGAACCTGTTCGTGAATGGCTGAAATCTTTACCTGCAAATGAAAGGCTATTAATAGGAGAGGATATAAAAACAGTACAATACCGCTGGCCATTAGGTATGCCTTTGGTAAAGCTTATTATTGCCAAAAAAAAGATTTGGGAAATGAGAATAAATTTACCTAATCGCATAGCTAGAGTGCTTTTTACTATTAGCGATAATTATATCATTTTGTTGCATGGTTTTATCAAAAAAACGAATAAAACGCCTAAAGATGATATTGATTTAGCATTGAATAGAATAGATTAAATGGAGTATTAAAATGATTAAAGGTTCTAATTTTGATGATTTTTTACAAGAAGAGGGTATATTAGAAATATGCACTGCTAATGCTATTAAAAGGGTATTGGCTATGCAAATTGAAGATTCGATGAAAGAAAATAATTTAAATAAAACTCAAATGGCTAAAAAAATGCATACAAGTCGTTCTTCACTAAATCGCCTTTTAGATGAAAATGATACAAGCTTAACTTTAACAACTTTAATAAAAGCAGCTCAAGTTTTAGGTAAAATACCTAAAATTGAATTAGTTTAATCTTAAGGCTATAATAAATTATGCATATTTATTGCTAATTAAATTCTCTGCTACTTCTCTAAAATAAATAATTCTGATTCATCTATATCAAAACATATTTTATGCTAAAATACGCTTAGTCTAATTTTAAACTAAGTAAATATATCTACCCATGTTAAATACTTCATTTCTAGATGCTTTAAATGGCAAGCCAACTACGCACACACCAATGTGGCTAATGCGACAAGCAGGGCGTTATCTACCTGAATATCTCAAAACACGTCAACAAGCAGGTAGTTTTATGGGTCTGGCACAAAGCCCACAATTAGCAACAGAAGTAACATTACAACCCTTAGATAGATATGATTTAGATGCTGCAATACTGTTTTCAGATATTTTAACTATTCCTGATGCTATGGGCTTAGGTTTAAGTTTTGTGCAAGGCGAAGGGCCAAAATTTAGTCAGCCACTCAAAACAGAAGAAAGCATTTTAAAATTAGAAGTAGCCGACATGCACAAATTACAATATGTATTTGATGCAGTTTCAAGCATTACAAAAGCATTAGACCAAAAACTGCCATTAATTGGTTTTAGTGGTAGCCCATTTACATTAGCTTGTTATATGACAGAAGGTAGTGGTAGCCATAATAATTTTGAATATACTCGCTCATTAATGTATAAACGTCCTGATTTATTTGAGCATATTTTAAAAATTAATACTCAATCTGTAATTGATTATCTTGACCAGCAAGCACTTGCAGGTGTAAATGCCTTCATGATATTTGATACTTGGGGTGGTTTATTAGCTGAACAAAATTACTTAAATTTCAGTCTAAAATATATGCAACAAATTGTAACTGCTTTAAAACAGAAGCACCCAACTATACCTTGTATCATCTTTACTAAAGGTGGCGGAGTGTGGTTGCCACATTTAGCTAATGTTGAAAATATTAGCGGAATTGGCATAGACTGGACTATTAATATTGGGCGAGCAAGACAAATTGTAGATGCAAGTAAAAATACAAACACAAGCAAAATTGCATTACAAGGTAATTTAGACCCTGTAATTTTACTAAGTACGCCAGAGCAAATTGAGCAATCAGCAACGGATATGGTAAATAGTTATTATCAGGTTAATAAGAATTTAACGGGATACATTGCAAATCTCGGACATGGTATATCACAATATACAAATCCAAGTCATGTAGAGGTTTATGTAAATACAGTTAAGGCTGTTTCTAAGAAATTATTAAGTATAGATAAACCATAATAATTCGGCATATTTGTTGTCCTTAAAATTGCTCCTAGCTGTACTATTTGTACTATCTCATGCACGAACAGCAATTTTTTTGTCCGCCTCTATGAACGGAGTCGTGAGTTTACGAACACAAACTATTCTAGTTCATCTATATTGTCTATAATAATGCTTAAATTTAATTAAGGTAAAAATGAAATATAAAACATTTGCTATCATAAAAAGCTTAATCAGCGTAATTGGATTAATAACTATAATTTATAATCCAGCACATGCAGAGCTAGCAGATAAAGATAAGCCACTAAATTTTGAATCAAACAATGCATCTTATGATGATACTAAACAAATATACAATCTAAACGGAAATGTAATTATTACCAAGGGTACTATCGTTTTAAAAACAAATAGTGCGGTAATTAAAGTAAATCCAGATGGCTATCAACAAGCAACAGCAGCAGGTGGCGGTAGTTCTAGTGGTGGATTAGCTTATATTCGTCAAAAGCGTGAAGGCTTAAATGAATTTTTTGAAGGATATGGCGAGAAGTTAGAATATAACAGCCAGCTTGATAATATCAAATTAATTGGGAATGCTAAAATTTTACGCTTAGATGCGAATAATAAAATAATTGACCAAATCAAAGCACCACAAATGCTATATAATGGTCGAAATGAAACATATCAAGCAATTGGCGATAGCTCAACAGGTGGAAGAGTTAGGGCAACAATTGCACCAAAGACAGGTAATTAAAAATAATTTTTTATAATTTGAAAGGGTAAAAATGCCAGGATTAATAATAAGTAATACAAAACATTGTAGTAGTATAGGTTGTACAAATGTTGCAACTACAACTGTAGTCTCAAATGGATTTAAATTAATTGATGAGCCTTTGGATAATGACGGCACACATTGCATTTATGCAGATACCCACTTAAAAAATGGGCAGGGAGATTTAACTCAATATCATCGTGGAATATGTTCAGCTGAATTTTGTGATGATTGTTCTTCTTTAGTAAAAAGCGAATTAACAAGAATAGGTGGTGATGTATAGATAACCATTTTAAATATATGTGTTTTCAAAATAATTATACAAATATTTAATAATATATATGTTCAACATACTAAATAACAAAGGAAAAAACTATGAAAACAGTAGGCGATAAACTAGAAAATTTTGAAGTAATTGGCGTTAAACCAAATTTTAATGACCATGAAGAAAATGGCGTATCAGCTTTTGAAAATATTAATCAAGATTCTTTCGCTGGTAAATGGAAAGTTATTTACTTTTATCCAAAAGATTTCACATTTGTATGCCCAACTGAAATTGTAGGCTTTGATAAATTAGCACAAGATTTTGCAGACCGTGATGCTGTGTTATTAGCTGGTTCTACAGATAATGAATTCTGTAAATTAGGCTGGAGACGTGAACATAAAGATTTAAGCCGTTTAAAACATTATATGTTTGCAGATGTGAAAAAAAATGGCTTAGTTGATATGTTAGGCATTAGAGATAAAGTTGAAGGCGTGGCTTTACGTGCAACATTTATCGTTGACCCTGATAATGTAATTCAACATGTTTCAGTAAATAATTTAAACGTAGGACGTAATCCTGATGAAGTATTGCGTATTTTAGATGGTTTACAAACTGATGAATTATGCCCATGCAATCGTAGTGTTGGTGGTAGTACGCTTTAGTATTATTTTAAGTTAATTTGAACATGCATTATCAATGTATGTTATAAAGCCTCTTTGTAATTAAAAGGGGCTTTTTTTATAGATATTTTATGAAAAACATTACCTTAATTTTTTGCCATGGCTGGGCTTATAACTCACAAATATTCTGTGATGTAATTAAGCAAATTGAAAGCATAAAGCTTAAATCAGAGCATAATCTAAATATTTATAATTTAGATTTAGGTTTTTTTGAGCATAATTCTAATAAATCTAATCCATATAATCAAAGATTTATTGATGAAAATGAGCTTAAATCACATTTAGAAATTGCGAAACAAAATAATCATCACATAATTTGGATAGGACATTCCTATGGTTTAATGCATGGAGGAATATGTTGTTCTTCATTTATTCATCAATATATTGGCATTAATTCATTACTTGACTTCTCAAGCTATAAAGTATCAATAAAAGCGATGTTAAAACAGATAAATAGTGGAAATGTTAGCTATGTTTTACATAATTTTTATGCATGGTGTGGTGATGAGCAAGAGGCAAATTTATATATAGATAATACTAAAAATAATCTCAATATTAATATTCCACAATTAACCTTATGCCTTGAAAACATGTTTAGCTATACATATGAAATATGGAATACAAAGGAAAGTAAACTAAGTGTTTTAGTGAATAAGCATGATGTTTTTGTCTTTGAAAATAAAAATGATATAGTGCTTGAATTTAAAGAAGTTGAATATATGCAAAATCCGCATATGTTGCCTAAAATTGCCATAGATGTTTGTAATGATTTTATTTTTACTCACATAAAATAAATTGGTTGTTGAATCTGTATCATATAAGTTATAATTATTTTTTATAAAATTAACTTATATTATTATGCTTAATGTATCAATTAAAAAATTACCTGATAACTCGTATAAAATTACTTCAAGTGATGATAAAAAACAAGCCTTACCTTGGAAGCCAAATTCTTGCTCATATATAAAATTAAGTTTGAGTCCAGAAAATGGTGTAATTAACCCAGTTGTTTTATGGGATACTTCACTCACAAGTGCAAATAGTGCAAATAGTGCAAATAGTGCAACAAATGCTAGCAATTTAGGATATGGAGAACATGCAATACAAAAACTAACTGCACCATCTATGACAGTTAGTGTATTTGCAGATAAGATAGATGCTAAAAAATACGAACTATCACAAGGTTTGGCAAGAGTGGACACTTATGTGGAGATAGACGGAAAAATTAGATTATATAAAAGTGATGCCACTAGTGAAAAAGATAAAATAAAAACAGATGCTACAACCACTCTTAAAGAGCTTCCGAAAATGGATTACGATGCTATGCACAAAAAGCTTTCTCGTTCAGCTAAATTATTAAAGGCTTTGGGGGAAAATGAGTTTCAGGCAGAATTTGCTGATGAAATCAATCCTATATTAGATTTAATTACTAAATTATTACTAGAAAATAAACTAAAATTTAGTGATAGCATAGTTTTAGAAAGTAACTATAGCAGAAAATTAACACCAGAATTAAATGATACTGCAAAAGCATTGAGAAATGTTTTAAATGAATATATGAAATTAATGCCAATACAACAGCAGACGTTTGAATTTGATTCAAATGGTAAGCCAAAAGGCGATATTTCAAAAAGTGGCATTCATTTAGGTAAAAATGTAAGTATTGGTAGAAATGTAAAAATAGGTTTTGGTGCAAAAATTGGAGAAGGTACTAGAATAGATGATTATGTAGAAATTGCTCCTTTCGCTGAAATTGGTAAAAGGGTAAATATTGGGCGTGGTGTTAAAGTTGGTAAGGGATTTATGTACGGTAGTGGTGCCGAAGCTAGGTTATCAGGATTTCCAACTATCATTAAAGATGGTTGCCATATAAATGGTGCAAATATTGATAGCAGTACAGTAATTGGAAAAAATTTTAATATATATTTAAGTGATAATTTAGATAATGCAATTACAGACTCTACAAATATACAAATGAAAGGTTCTCAACAAAATTATCAAGGTTTTATACCAGATAATTATGATTTTGAATCTTATTCTACGCATGGATATGGAGATACAGATATTGCTTCCTTAAATAATAAGTAATCTTTTAATTGATGATATTAATAAATAATAAATAATAAATATGACTACTAATACAAATAATATGAATAGTATAAATAAAGCGATTGATTTTATTAGCTCTTACTTTGCTAATTATCAAGCAAAATTATGTGCTGATACTCGCAAATTAAAAGCAGGCGATGTTTTTATTGCATATAACATTGATGATGAAAATCCGAGCAATAAAGTTTGTAATTTTAGTCATATTGAGCAGGCTATAAGCTTAGGTATTTCGGCAATAATTGCAGATTCAAGTTTAGAGTTAGATGAAAATTATGCAAAATATCAACAAATACCACTAACAATACCAATTCTAACATTACCACTATTAAATACGTATATGGGGGATATTGTTAGCCATTTTAATGATTATCCATCAAATAAATTACCTGTAGTTGGGATTACGGGGACAAATGGCAAAACTAGCATTAGTACATGGTTGGCTCAATGTATTAATGCATTAAATCAATCAAATAATGCTAGCTGTGTAATTGGCACTTTGGGTACAGGCTTTTTAGATAATTTACACAATACAGGATTTACTACGCCTGATGCAATTAATTTACATTATCAATTAAATGAATATGCGGTTAAAGCAGGTGCAAAAACGGTGTGTATGGAAGTGTCATCACATGGATTAAAGCAAAGCCGTGTTGCAGGTGTGAAATTCCATAGTGCTATTTTTACGAATTTAACCCAAGACCATTTGGATTATCATGGTACATTAGAGGATTATATAGATGCTAAACATTTGTTATTTAAAAAGCATAATTTAGCTTATGCGGTAATTAACGTTGATGATGAAGTAGGCAGAAAATTTATTCAAACAACGAAGCAAAATGCTGGTACAGCTAGTATTTGCTACACTATGCATGAGCAAAATATTTGTAGTGATAATTATATTTATATTAAAAACTATGAATTTGTAAGCGGTAAGAATAACGGTTATAACCTTAATTTAGCTATAAAATTTAATCAGCAAATCATTCAAGATAATTTATATATTAGCATTCTGGGCGAATTTAATTTATACAATTTAATGGCAGTAATTGGTGGTTTACTCAGTCTTGGTTATACATGGCAAGATATAAAAAATGTATTACCTGTAATTAAAAGTGTAGCTGGAAGATTGGAAATAGTAAATAATTCTAAAAATGGTAGCAACTCAAGTAAGCTAGTGCTAGTTGATTATGCTCACACTCCAGATGCATTAGAAAAAACTCTAACTACATTAAAACCGATAGCAATACAAAGAAATGGCAAACTTTGGTGTGTGTTTGGTTGCGGTGGTAATCGTGATAGAACGAAACGACCAATTATGGGAAGCATATCGCAAAATAATGCAGATATTAGCATTATTACCAGTGATAATCCACGATTTGAAGAACCAGCAGAAATTATCAAAGATATTTTAATCGGTATTAATACACATAGCATTATAAATGAAACGGTTAAAATAATTGAAGATAGATATGATGCAATTAACTATGCAATAGAGCATATGCAAGAACAAGATGTTTTATTAATTGCTGGCAAAGGTCATGAAACTTACCAAGATATTAAAGGCGTAAAACATGATTTTAGTGATGTGTTAGTTGCTGAAGGTGTTTTATAGAAATGATGTAGTATAGAATAAGGAATTGCCCACTTAAGTTGATTTAAGTAATTTATCAAATAATATTTGTATTAAATTTGCATTAAGTGATACCATACACTTTGCATAAGTCTTTGTTCTACGAATTAATTGTGAACAG
>JBJOQB010000098.1:0-2512 GCA_046050125.1 Pseudomonadota bacterium | reverse complement strand
CGCAGAATAAAGATAAATTATCTTCTTTATCTTATCTATTTGGTATTGGTAATATCAAATGCGAAAAAATGAGTTCTCAAATTAATTATGCAATTGGTAAATTTCCAAATGTTCCAATTATGCCTCTTTTAGCATTAGCATATGAAACATATGGTAACCATAGAATTGATCAACCAAATATATCAGAATGTGCTAGCCATAAATATACAAATGATTTTCAGCTAAATGGAACAAGTTTTGGAATTGGCAGTAGAGGTGGATTAATTGGAAATTTAACTCAATTATCTCAGTTTTTATCTAAAAACGATGATGAGCAAGCAAAAGCCATAGCTGAAGCTGAAAGTAAAATAAAATATTTTGATAGTTAATAATAAAAATATTTAGAGAAACTATGATTAAAAATACTACTAATTTAAATCGCTATTTAGAATTAATAGCACCTAAAGGCTCACAATTTATCAAATCTGATGATGCAGATAAATTATCTTATTTATCTGGAATTGCTAATATTAAATGCAAAAAAATGAATGAGCATATTGAGTTTGCTTTAAGTCAGTTCCCACATATTCCTAGTAAACCTTTTATAGCTTTAGCATATGAAGAATATGGCGATCACAGAATTGATAAACCAAATACATCAGAATGTGCTAGTCATAAATATACAACTTCTTATCAGTTGTATGGAACAGGGTTTATAGGACTTGGAAGAGGTAGTAGCGGTGGATTAATTGGGAATATAACAAAATTATCTGATTTTTTATCTAAAAGTGATGATGAACAAGCAAAAGATATAGCTGAGGAAGAGGCTGAAGCTAAAAAAAGAGCGGTATAAATTGCTTAGTCTAGTATTTTTTTGTATTATCATACTTATTAATAATTCGTATGATAATAATTTATATGCTAAAAATATCTACTTGGAATGTAAATTCTTTAAATGTTAGACTTGAACATGTGTTACAACTTTTGCAAGAACAAAATTTAGATATTTTATGCTTACAAGAATTAAAAATCATTGATGCTAAATTTCCTTTAGCTAGCCTTGAACAGATTGGTTATAAAGCTATTTTCTTAGGGCAACCAACTTATAATGGCGTTGCGATTATCTATAAAAATAATTTAGCTATCATCGAACAATCCATTCAATATAATATGCCTAATTTCAGTGATGAAAGCAAACGCTTTATTCAAGCTGATTTTAGCATCAATCAAAAAACTTACACGATTATTTGTGCTTATTTTCCTAATGGGCAAGCTTTGGATAGTGATAAATTTGTGTATAAACTCGAATGGTTAAATGCATTGCAAAATCATTTATCTAGCCTAAATAATATAGATAATACTATGCTTTTAGGCGATTACAATATTACTTTTGATAGTAAAGATATCTACGACCCAAGTTTAGAAGGTGGAATTTTTGCTAGCGAAAAAGAACGTAGTTTTTTTACTAAATTAACTCATTTAAACATGATTGATGTTTATCGACATCTAAATCAAAATAATCAAAATAAACCTGAATTTACATGGTGGGATTACCGCATGGGAAGTTTTAAACGCAATTTAGGCTTAAGAATTGACCACATTTGGGTAGGTAAAGAAATCATTCCTCAGCTAAAATCATGTGTTGTGAATAAAGAAATGCGAAAGCTGGAGCGACCTTCTGACCATGCTCCTGTTACTATGGAGTTAGGGGTAGAATAATAATCAATTAAGCAAAATTGAACTTTATTTTTTATTTATTTACAAAACTATAGCTAATTTACAATTATTTGTCATATAAATGCACATTTTATGCGTTTATTAAAAATATGATAAATTTAAAACTTTAGGAATTAGCTATATATAATAAATTGAGGATAATATTCATTATGGCTGTTAATAATTCAACATTTAATCCTGCAGATGCTTACCTAGGTTCTAAAAATATTGGCGAACAAGAAGCTAATTGGAACAGTGTAACATATGATGAAAGCGGTCATGCAAGTGCAAATTATGCTGGCGGTGGCTCAAATAAAGTACCTGTAACAAATGAGAGTAATGAAGCAATTGAGGTTGTTATAACTGGCAATGATATGCAACCGCAAGTATATACAATCCCTCCTCGTGCTACTTTAGAATTTAATGTTCCTGAAAATTTCTCGGGAAGAATCCAAAAGAAAACAGGAAATTCATCTGACCCCGCAAACTTACTTGAATTTACATTTGAAGGGGATAAACTTTGGTTTAATCAAAGTGATGTTGAAGGAAGAAATTCTAATATACTTGCAAGCTCTGGCGATATGAAGCTTGGTAGTTTAAAAACTCCCAAAATCCCTGAAGAATTTTTATCGGTAGACCAATATGGACACAAATACTTAAAATCGCCTAAAGATAATCCTGAAATAGAAGAATGGCTACGTAATAATTTGCGTGAAGAAGATGGTAGTTTGACGTCTTATATTCTATATAATGATGATATTGCAATGCGTGATACAGGTATGACAGGATTTGGAACGACTAACCCACATGCATTAGA
>JBJOQB010000097.1:0-13958 GCA_046050125.1 Pseudomonadota bacterium | reverse complement strand
ATAAAAATTTACTAGATTCATTTTCTTATATAGTAAAACCTCAAAATGTAAGAAAAGAATTATCTGGATTGCCTCCACACATATTACAAACCTTAAAACAGCAAGATGGTAATTACAAGGTCAGCTTGGATAAGTCAGTTTATACCTCCATTATGGAAAACTGTAGTAATCGAAGACTTAGGGAAAGGCTATATAAGTCAAATGAATGCATAGAAAACGGCAATACAGAATTAATTGTTAAAATATTAGCATTAAGACAAGAAAAAGCTAAGCTATTAGTTAATGGTAGTTTTGCTAAATTGGCTTTAAAAGATAATATTATAAATCAGCCACAGCAAGTAATAAATTTATTATCCAGCACATTTAATAATGCTTATATAAAAGCGAAGCAAGATTATGATTTACTTGTAAAGTACGCTAAGTATAAGTTTAACATACAAAAATTAGAACCATGGGATATTGATTTTGTCGCCAATGCATTATACAAAGATAAAATTGGATTTAATGAAACTGAAATTCAAAAATACTTTACAGTAGATAGCGTTACATCAGGCTCATTTAAATTATTAGAGAAATTATATAATATAAAAATTAGACCTGAAAAATCAGCTGCTACACCACATTCTGATATTGAATGTTTTTCTATATCTAATAAACAAGGTAAAAAAATTGCTTATTTTTATTTAGATTTATTTATCCGAGATAAAAAAGTAAAAAATTCATTATCTGTGCCTGCAGATTATAAAGAAAAAGATTGCTTACCTTCAATGGTTATATATTGCAACTTTAAAAAATCTAATACTAATACTAATAATTCAACAGCCTCAACACATCTCACACATAGCCAAGTTAAAGAATTTTTACATGAATTAGGTGGGCATGGTATGCAACATTTATTAACCAGTGTAAATGGGCATATGATTAATGGTATGGAAAATACCGAATGGGATATTATCGAATTTAATCCTAAATTTATGGAAAAATTTTGTTATGACTATGAAATTATGAAACAATTTTCTTGTCAAACTAATTCATCGAGCAAGAAATATATTCCACAAGATTTATTTAATAGCATTATCAAATCTAAAGAATTTTTATCAGCATTTATTGGGAAAGATGCAATATTACAACGTTTAGCCTTAGCTATGGTAGATATAAATTTAAATCATTCTTCACAAACTTTCACTGTAGATAATATACATGATGAAGCAAGAAAAATATATCAGCAGTATCAATTAATACCAATATCAGATAAATCTTTATTTCTAAATAATTTTATCCATGCTTTTGCTGGTACAGGTTATGAATCAATTTTTTATTCTTATATATTAGCTGATATAGTTGGAGCTCAATTACATAAAAAGTTTGCAGATAGTGGAGATTTAGAAAATACTGAATTAATGCAAAAATATCATAATCAGTTTTTATCTAAAGGTGCAACTATAAATGCAAATCAGGCACTAACAAGCTTTTTAGGGGAAGGCATCAATTCAAAAGCATTTTTAGAATTTTATGGATTAGGTTAATTAGGCTTAATTTTGGGAGAATAATATATTAAAAAGATGGATAGATGGATAAATTTTAGTCATAATCTATATGAAAGGAATGCTATGTATAATATGCAGTGTAAACTGTAAAGATAGCAAAATGAATAAAAATAATAATCAGACAAGCACTAATCTATGTATAGATAGTACTAATTATCTAGTGCCTAATACATTTTTACCCACAAACATTGAGCAAATTCTTATACAAACACCTTACCTAAACACGTTTGCATTTGATGTAATTCTCCCTGATTTTTTGCCACCAAGTGGCTACAGATTTAACCAAAATGTAGATAGGGTTAAATGCATTCTGTCTGCATTAAATGAAAATGATAAAGAGTATCAAAAGTATCTTTCTCGCTTTAAGAAACTAATTAATACGCCAACTAATTATTTTAAGCCTAAAAATTTATGTGGTTATCCGTGGGTAGATAATTTACAAAAAGGTATACATTTTCATTCTTCAAATTCAATAAACTCTACAAATTCTGTGCCAATTGATTGGATTGGTAAAATACAAAAATCATCTTCAAATCAAGTTGATTATGTTTATATTGTCAGTAATTTTTCTGAGGCAAATATATGCGAGGGCTTATATGAAAATAAAACAGATAATTACGTTCTGCAATTTTGGTTTAAACATAAATATCTAAATGATTGGTTAAATATTATCTCATGGCTAGACAAAACGATTGGAAATTGGCAGAAATATGCAACACAAGCGAATTATGTTTGTGATATAATTGACAACTCTATGTGAATATATAAACATATGAAAATATGGACTATAACGCAAATACAAATCAAATCTATAAAGTAATTTTCAACCAAAAAATACCCTTAATTTAATTGTATTTGCCTAACATAAAAACTATGCATACAAAATTTTGCATGTTTAGTATTTAGTTTACTTATTTTCATTACTTTGATTAAATTAACTATTTTCGCATAGTCCATATAATCATTACTAACACAATAGCCAAGGCAATTAAAGCCTCTAAAATAATTAACCACATATTTTATTATGCATAAATATAACAAGTATAACATATCTAAATTATTCGGAAAACTCAACCAAATTAAGAATATTAAACAACTTAAGCAAAATTTTTTGCCCAAGTCATTTTTTGCATTAACATCATTGGCTTTTGCTGTTATGTTGACAAGCTGTGGTACTTACACTGTTGTGAGTGATAATTCTACACAGGAAATACCAACTACAAATAATACAAATTATCAAACTAAATGGACACATATTGAAGGTTGGGCAAATGATGATATTACAAAAGCATGGACATCATGGATAAAAAGCTGTTCAAAAATTCAAACTAAACCTGAATGGTCTGCTGTTTGTCAAAAATCTTACTCAATTAATTCAAATGATGCAAATGCACAGAGAGAATTTTTTGAAAGTAACTTTAGTATTAGTGAATTGACATCAGTAAATGGAGTCAATAAAATCACTGGTTATTATGAGCCAATACTCCGTGGTAGCCGTACGCCACAAGGCAATTTTATTTATCCAATTTACAGCTATCCTCAAGAATGGAAAACAAATAAACCAAAACCAATGCCAACAAGGGCTCAGATTGTTGCTAGTAATATGCTTAAAGGCAAAGAAATTGTTTATTTAGATAATCCAATTGATGTTGCATTCTTACAAGTTCAAGGTTCGGGACAGATTATTTTAGATAATGGAGAAGTCATACGTGCTGGATATGCTGGTAATAATGAACACCAATTTAAATCATTTGCACAATGGCTGATTGATAAAAAAGAATTAACTCGTGGGCAAGCTGGTATTCCTAACATACGTGCATGGGCGGCATCAAATCCAACTCGTGTTACTGAAATGTTAAATGCAAATCCAAGGTTTATATTCTTTAGTGAGAATAAAATTACAGGACAAGATGCAAGTGCTGCAGTTGGTGCATTAGGCGTTAATTTAACTGCCCAACGAAGCATAGCTGTTGATACAAATTATATTGCATTAGGTACACCTGTATTTATCTCAACAAATCACCCTAGTGGCGGAACAATTAACCATTTAGTTATGGCTCAAGATATTGGTAATGCAATTAAAGGAAGCGTAAGGGCAGACTTTTTTTGGGGTAGCGGGGAAGAAGCAGGTAACTTAGCGGGTAGAACAAATTACAATGGAAGAATGTGGGTGCTATTACCTAATTCAATCAATCCTAGTACATATAATCCGAATGTTAGTTTTAGCAATAATATTAATAATGCTAATAATTACAATCCTAATTCAATTGCTGATATTATAAATAGATAATTATAAATATGACTAATCAAGCTAGCGAAACAACGACAGCAAAAGTTGTAATAAAAACAAATTCTAAAGCAAAAAGAATTGCTTTTAACACTGCATGGTTTTTTAGTGCATTAACATTTTGCATTATATTTTTATCTCTGTGGTCTTATAGCCCTAGCGACCCAGCTTGGTCACGAAGCCGAGAAGTATTTGATGTAGAAAATTCAATGGGTAAGTTTGGGGCTTACTTAGCTGATATTTTATATTATATATTTGGTTATTCTTCATATTGGATATCTGTATTATTTGGTGTTTTATTCGTTGATATGTGGCATAGGGCAAATGGCTCAAAAACTAATGCTAAGCGTTATGAATTTGATATATTTAATGCTTTTTCATTTCTAGTTTTGCTGTTAGCAAGTAGTGTTTTTGCTTCTAAAATATTGAATGTAGATGCAGATTACTTACCTTGTGGCGGAGGTGGTTTAGTTGGCACATTAATTGCTGAGCAAATTACTAAAATATTTGGTTTTATTGGCTCTGCATTAGTTTTATTTGGAATAATTTGTATTAGCCTATCTTCATTTTTAGAATTTTCATGGCTAGGTTTATCTGAAAAAATTGGTAAGATAGTTTGTTCAATTTGGGAACATGGCAAAGCTCAAAGAAAAGCAAAACAAATTAAAAAAATTGAAGAACAAAAAAAACAGGCTGAAGCAAATTCAGGCAATGGAGCTAATACTCAAAGTACACCAAGTAAGCCAGAAATTGTACATAAAGAACAAAGTAAACATGGAAATATTGTCCCTAAAAAAATATTTTCCCATTTGCCCAAATTAGATGTATGGAAAGATGAAACTAAAAGTTATCCAATTGGGGAGGAAAGCCTAACCTTTACATCAAGAGTTATTGAACATAGGCTTAATGCATTCGGTTTAGAAGTTAGAGTTGTTTCTGTTAATGCTGGTCCTGTAGTTACATTGTTTGAATTACAGTTACCAAATGGAGTACGTAGCTCACAGTTAGTATCATTATCTCGTGATATTGCACGTGAATTAGCTGTAGCACATGTAAGAATTATCCAAAATGTACCAGGGAAAAATACCGTAGGTTTAGAATTACCCAATAATTTACGCCAAAACATTTATATGCGTCAACTAATTATGGGTTTGTTGGCTAAGCAAGAAGATGGATTGCATATTGCATTAGGTGTAAAAGCTGATAGCCAACCACTTTATACTGATTTGAGCAAAATGCCTCATTGCTTAATTGCTGGCACTACAGGTTCAGGTAAATCAGTAGTTTTACATTCAATTATTACATCTTTACTAGCAAAAATGTTGCCACAAGAGCTAAGATTGGTATTAATTGACCCTAAAATGTTAGAAATGACGGCTTACCGAAATATACCTCATTTACTTACACCAATTATTACAGATACACCAACTTCAAATAAAACCTTAGAATGGTTAGTTAAAGAAATGGAAAATCGATATGCGAAGATGAGTGAATATATGGTTAGGCATATCACAATTTATAATCAAAAAATTAAAGATAAAGAATGGGTTGTAAAAAATAAAATTCAAGATATAACCCCAATGCCTTATATTGTAGTTATTATTGATGAATTAGCTGACCTTATGCTATCAAGTGGCAAAAGTATTGAGATAAATATTGTAAGATTAGCCCAAAAGGCACGTGCTTCAGGAATACACTTGGTTTTAGCAACTCAAAGACCAACTGCTGATGTAGTAACAGGATTAATTAAAGCAAATGTGCCATCTCGTTTGGCATTACAAGTTGCTTCTAAACTTGATTCTAGGCTCATTCTTGACCAAAATGGGGCTGAAGGTTTGCTTGGTAAAGGCGATATGCTATTTTTAGAATCTGGAAATCCTAACCCAATTCGTATACATGGCGTTTGGATTGATGACGAAGAGATAACAGCAATGGCTCAGTTCTGGCGAGACCAAGGAGCTCCAAATTATGTGCAAATTGATGATGAAGATGAAATAGTAGCTAAGTAGTATAACGAATACCTGCATTTGCAGGTATGTCAAATTAAATTATCTATAAAAGACAGATTAATCTAAACTAAACATTAAACCTAAAATGCACTACATCGCCATCTTTCATAATATATTCTTTACCCTCTAAACGCATTTTACCATTTTCTTTTGATTTAGCTTCGCCTTGAAACTGGATATAGTCGCTGTATGCAATTACTTCAGCACGAATAAATCCTCTTTCAAAATCGGTATGAATAACACCAGCAGATTGTGGAGCAGTTGCACCAATTGGTATTGTCCAAGCTCTTACTTCTTTAACGCCAGCAGTGAAATATGTTTGTAATCCAAGTAATCTAAAGCCTGCAGAGATTACTCTATCTAAACCTGTTTGCTCTAAGCCCATATCTGCTAAGAAAACAGCTTTTTCTTCTTCATCTAATTCTGCGATTTCTGATTCAACTGATGCACAAATTGGAACAACAATCGCATTTTCTTTCGCAGCCATTTCCTGTACTGCTTTTAAGTGCGGATTAGTATCCCAATTGCTATCATTCACATTTGCTATGTACATAGTTGGTTTAGATGTAATTAAGCATAATGGCTTGATTAATGCTTGCTCTTCAGATGTTAAGTCCATGCTACGCACAGGTTTTGCTTCATTTAATACTTTTTGTACTTTATCTAAAACATTAACTAATGCTTGTGCTTGTTTATCTGCACCTGATTTTGCAACTTTTGTATATTTAGCAATAGTTTTTTCTACAGTCGCTAAATCTGATAATGCTAATTCAGTATTGATTACTTCAATATCTGATAATGGGTTAATTCTACCTTCTACGTGAATGATATTATCATCTTCAAAACAGCGTACTACATGTGCAATTGCATTAGTATCACGAATGTTTGCTAAAAATTTATTACCTAAGCCTTCGCCTTCACTTGCACCTGCTACTAAACCTGCGATATCAACAAATTCAACTGTAGCACATAAAATGCGTTCAGGGTTTACAATTTTAGCTAATGCTTGTAAGCGAATATCACGCACTTCTACTACGCCTGTATTTGGTTCAATTGTGCAAAATGGGTAATTAGATGCTTCAATACCAGCTTTTGTTAATGCATTAAATAAAGTAGATTTACCAACGTTTGGTAAGCCAACAATTCCTACTTGAAGAGTCATATTATTCTTTCAGTTATAATTTTTCAATATTGTATAATTATATAGATATTATGCTAGTTTATCCATGATATAACTAATTCTCTATTTTATGTCATCGTTGTTGTACTTAAAAATCCTCCTAACTGTACTATTTGTAATATCGCCTGCGAACAAAAAAATATAAAACTAGATATAGTAGATTTGAAAAACTCTCCTAAAAAAAGTAAAATGTAAGCATAATAATATAAAACACTTCCTAATTTCATGCATACCATAACTCCATTCAGCCTGCAAATTAATTCACGTAATACCGAATGTAATTTACACATGCCCGATGAATCAAGCTTAGTTGATAAAAAATTAACAGGCCTAGCCTTAATTTTGCACCCTCACCCGCTTTTTGGTGGAACTATGGACAATAAAATTGTTCAAACTCTCATACGTTCAGCTAATGATTTAGGCTATGTTGCAGTAAGATTTAATTTTAGGGGCGTAGGCAAAAGCGAAGGCGTACATGATAATGGAATTGGCGAAACGGACGATGCTTACTCTGTTTTATCTTATATGCAATCAACTTTGATTGATGAATTAAATCATCAAGGTTATGTAATTAATAAAGATTGTGATTTTATACTTGGTGGTTTTTCATTTGGTACATTTGTTGCCTCAAGGTTATATCATATTTTAGAAAAGAAACCAAAAAAATTACTCATGATTGGAACAGCAGCAGGTAAATGGGACGTTCCAGCAGTGCCAAATGATAGCTTAATTGTACATGGCGATGATGATGATGTTATTCCTTTATCTTCAGCTATGGATTGGGCGAAAGAGCATGAATTACCGATTACGATTGTACCCAAAGCAGGGCATTTTTTTCATGGGAAGCTTCTCATATTAAAACAGCTAGTTAAACAAAGCCTTGGTTATAATTGGGAAAAATAATAATTAAATTAAACTAATACAATAATAAAGTTGAGTAATATATTGAATAATAATTATAAGTTATCAAAGCTTTTACTTAAAGGCTGTATAGCGTTTAGTGTGTTAATAAGTAGTACTACATATGCCTATGAAGCACAAAGCGTAAATACGAAATTTAAAATGTCTGGTTTAAATGTTAATCAGTTGCAAATTAAGGCTAAAAGTTGGATTATTTACGATGCTGTTTCTGGACAGATTATTGACGGCGATAAAATTAATGAGCGAGTGCCAATTGCTGACTTTACACGCTTTATGCTTATATACATGTTATTTAATGAGATACAAGCAAGTAAAATAAAGCTTACAGACAAAATTACTTTACCTAAAGAAGTACAGCAAGAAATTCAAAAGCATACAAATAATAAAAATATTCTGAATATAAAAAATGAATTACTAGTAAAAGATGTAGTTTTGTGTAGCTTAATTAATAATAGCCAAGATTCATCATTAGTTTTAAATTATCTACTATCTAAAGATGGCGGTAATATAGTTCATAACATGAATCAAGAAGCTAAAAGGTTAGGATTAAATAACACTAAATTTGCTAATGTGCTAGGAGAAGAAAGCCCCTACCATTACACAACAGCTTACGACTTAGCTAAGTTAATACAAATTGTAATTAATAATCACCCAAATAATAAAGAACTATTCACACAAAAACAGTTTACATATAACACAGTTACTTATACAAACACGAATAATATTTTATCCATAGATAAAATGATTGATATAGCTTTAAATAGCAATTTTAAAAATAAGCCATCTTTCATTATTAGTAAAGAAAGAATTGAGGATAATATCAGTAAGCAAAAGCGTCGAGTTATCTCTGTGATTATTGATTCCCATGATATTGATGAAGAAACACAGGAAGGCTTACGCATGTTAAATTATGCCTTTTCTGAATTTGATACGATTAAAATATATGATGAAAATAGTAGAATTGGCTCATATAAGCTGTGGATGGGTAAACAAGATAGCATTAATTTAGGTATTAAAAAATCTGTATATATTACTTTACCAAAAGGCGTTAGTACAAGGCTTTCTACAGTTATTGATAAGCCAAAGTATATCTATGCACCGATACAAGCTGGCAATGAAGTGGGTAGCGTTAAATGGCTACATCAAGGCAAAGAAATATATAAAATTCCTGTAGTTGCTTTGGACACAGTGCATGAATCAAATTTTATTAGTCGTTGGATTGATAGGGTTAGAATGATGTTTGATTAATTATTCTTCATATTTATGTTATCATCACATTTCTAAATTATGCTGTATTTCGTTGTTTATACAGCATTTTTTCTGATTTATTTTATCAAATCATATTTTTAAAATATACTAAGCAATGCAATGGTGTATTTATTAAGTCATTTTATCTTAAGGGTTGATTAATGAAAGAGCAAGAACGAGATATTGAAAATTTACTTATTGAAAAATTACAAGAGCTAAAATATATCTATCGTCCTGATATTACTAATTTAGATAGCTTAAATAATAATTTTCGTAGTAAGTTTAATGAGCTTAATCAAGTAAACCTTACAGATAGTGAATTTACTAGACTTAAAGAACAAATAATAACATCTAATGTATTTGAAGCTTCAAAAAATTTACGTACACCAGAAGTGCTAAAGCGTGATGATGATACTCCTCTTTATTACACATTAGTTAATATCAAAGATTGGTGCAAAAATACATATGAAGTGATAAAACAACCAAGATTTAGTACAGGTAATAGCTTTCATAAATATGATGTAGTTTTATTGATTAATGGCTTGCCAATTGTACAAATTGAATTAAAAACCTTAGATGTTAATCCACGTAAGGCAATTAAACAAATTATTGATTATAAAAATGATAGTGGTAACAGCTATAGCAAAACTTTAATGTGTTTTGTTCAGTTATTTATTGTGAGTAATCAAAGTGATACATGGTATTTTGCAAATAATGATGCTAAACATTTCAGCTTTGACGCTGACGAGAAATTTTTACCTGTTTATCAATTTGCAGATAAAGACAATAATAAAATTACTAATCTGTATAATTTTACCGATAAATTTTTATCTAAATGTAATTTAGGGCAAACAATTAGCCGTTATATTGTATTAGTTGAAATTGAGCAAAAATTAATCATTATGCGACCTTATCAAATATATGCAGTTAAGGCAATTGTAGATTGCATAAAGCAAAACCATGGTAATGGCTACATTTGGCATACAACAGGTAGTGGTAAAACATTAACATCATTTAAAGCATCAACTTTACTTAAAGATGATGAAAATATATATAAATGCTTATTTGTAGTGGATAGAAAAGATTTAGATAAGCAAACGAGGCAAGAATTTAATAAATTTCAAGAAAAATGTGTTGAGGAAAATAGCAATACACAAAGCCTTGTAAATAAGCTTTTATCAGACAATAAAAGTGATAAAGTAATTGTTACAACCATACAAAAACTAGGGCTTGCTTTAGACGGTAACAATAAGAAAAAATATAAACAAAGTTTAGAGCCTTTAAAAAATGAAAGAATAGTTTTTATTTTTGATGAATGTCATCGTTCGCAGTTTGGCGAAAATCACAAGGCAATTAAAGAATTTTTCCCTAATGCTCAATTATTTGGTTTTACAGGGACACCAATTTTTGATGAGAATAGTATTTATAATAAAATAGAAGGGCAAGAAGCTTCATCTAAAACTACCCAAGATATTTTTCAAAATGAGCTACATGCTTACACCATTACTAATGCAATTGAAGATAAAAATGTGTTGAAATTTCATATTGATTACTATGCAGGCGATGGGGCAGATAAAAACAAAGCTAAACAAACAATAGCAGAAAAACAAGCTATTATTGAAGCTATTTTAGAAAAACATGATATATCTACAGTCAAGCGTAAATTTAATGCAATTTTTGCGACTAGCTCAATTAATGATGCAATTGAATATTACAAATTATTTAAAGATATACAAATAGAAAAAATAGAACAAAATGCAAATTTTAAACCTTTAAATATAGCTTGTGTATTTTCTCCGCCCAATGATGTTAGCCCAGAAGCTAAGCAAATTCAAGAGGATTTAATACAAGAAAAAGAAGACAATAAACATAATCCACAAGAAAAAAAGCAGGCTTTAACTGAAATTATTAATAGCTATAACCAACAATATAAAACTAATCATAGTATTACTGAATTTGATTTGTATTACCAAGATGTACAAAAACGCATTAAAGACCAGCAGTACTCAAACCAAGATTTAGCCTATCATGAAAAAATAGATATAACTATAGTTGTAGATATGCTTTTAACAGGCTTTGATTCCAAGTTTTTAAATACGCTTTATGTAGATAAAAACTTAAAATATCACGGACTAATTCAAGCATTTTCAAGAACGAACCGTGTACTAAATGATAGCAAGCCAAATGGAAACATAATCGATTTTCGTTCGCAAAAGCAAGCAGTAGATGAAGCAATTGCATTGTTTTCAGGAAAAGAACAAGCTGAAAAAGCTAAAGAAATTTGGTTAGTTGAAGAAGCTCCAAAAGTAATTGATGAATTACAAATAGCTGTTAAAAAATTAGATGATTTCATGCAAAGTAAAAATTTAGCAAATAAACCTGAACAGGTAGCTAATTTAAAAGGCGATAAAGCCCGTGCTGAATTTATTAATCTATTTAAAAAAGTACAAAAATTAAGAAACCAGCTTGACCAGTACACTGATTTAACTGATGAAAATAAAAACACTATTGAACAAACACTAGATAAAAATGAATTTAGAAGTTTTAAAGTTGCATATTTAGAAACTGCCAAGCAATTAAAAGAAATTCAAGATAAAAAACAAGATGTAGAAATAGCACCAGAAGTACAGCAACTTGATTTTGAATTTGTGCTATTTGCTTCAAATGTGATTGATTACGATTATATTATGGAATTAATATCACAAAGTTCACATAATCCGCAAAAACAAAAAGAAACAATTAATGAATTAATTGAAAAAATAAAAGCAGATGCCAAATTTATTGATGATTGTGATGATATAGAGGAATATATACAAAGTTTAAATTTACAAAGTGGAAACACAGGCTTAACTGTAGAACAAGTTAAACAAGGTTATATAGACTTTAAACATCAAAAGAATAATAATGAATTGTTTGAAATTGCCACTAAACATAATTTAGACTTCACTAATATGCAAAATTTTGTGGATTTTATAATAAAACGCATGATTTTTGATAACGAGCAATTAAGAAACTTACTAGCACCTTTAGAATTAGGTTGGAAAGATAGAAGTAAAAAAGAATTAGAATTAGTTAAGGATTTGTTACCGCTTTTGCGTAGGCGGGCTGGAAATAGGGAAATATCAGGATTAAAGGCTTATGAGTAGTTATTATAAAACTAGGTGAAAAAATATGAAAGAAACATATATTGACCCATTTACAGATTTTGGATTTAAAAAGCTATTTGGCGAGGAAGAAAGCAAAGAATATTTAATCGATTTTTTAAATAGCGTATTTGGCGATTTTATTCCGTACATTCAAGAACTGAATTATCACAAAAATGAACATTTAGGCAATAAAGCCATAGATAGAAGTGTAATTTTTGATTTATATTGCAAAGACCCACAAGGTAATAGGTTTATTATAGAATTACAAAAGGCTAGACAAGATTATTTTAAGCAAAGAACCTTATTTTACAGCACATTTGCAATTACAGAACAATCAAAAAAAGGCGAATGGGATTTTAGTTTAAGTCCTGTATATTGTATTAGCATTTTAAATTTTAATTTAGATAATAAATATGATAAATATATTACTAAAGCAAAAATTCTTGATGTAGAAACACATGATACAGTAATTAATGAGCTAAACTTTGCTTTTATAGAATGTCCAAAATTTAATAAAAATATAAGTATAAATAGCTCAATGCAAGATAAATGGTTGTACGTACTTACGCATTTAACTCAAATAGACAATAAACCAATTGAGCTACAGGAAAAACTATTTGAGGAATTTTTTCAAAGAGCAAATATACTAAAATTAGATACAAAAGAACTGGGGGAATATAATGCCAGTTTGTCATATTATCGTGATATACATAATATAGAACATCAAAATCTAGCTAAAGGAAAGCTTGAAAAACAATTAGAAATTGCAAAAAATATGAAACAAAAAGATTGTGATTTAATTTTTATAAGTGAAGTTACAGGTTTAACTATAGAAGAAATTGAGAAACTATAAAATGCAAAAAGAAACCCTAAACCTTGATATATTTGAAAAAGCAGTTTATTCATTAAAAGATGCTTTGACTGAATATGCAAAAGATAAAACAAATATTTATGTTCGAGACGCATGTATTAAGCGTTTTGAATATTGTTACGATTTATCAACAAAAATGATAAAACGTTTTTTAAGTATAACATCTGAACAAGCTGAAGATATACAAAGTATGGATTTTCAAAATATCATCAGGCGTGGATTTACAAAAAAGATTTTACAAAATAGCTGGGATAAATGGTGGGAATATCGAGCTAATCGCAATAAAACATCACATAGTTATGATGAAATCAATGCAATTTCAATTGTTGAAGAACTTGGGTTATTTTATGATGAAATATTATTTTTGCTTGAAGCATTGAAGAATAAAAATGAAAACTGATATTGATATAACTCAAAAAGAATACGAAATTATAAAAGGCATTCTTACAAAATATTTACCAAAAACTTGTAAAATATGGGTTTTTGGCAGTAGAGCAAAAAATAAAACCCGTTTTAATTCAGATTTGGATTTAGCAATTGAAGATGTGGAACAATTAACTAAAAAGCAAATATACGATTTAGAGCAAGCTTTTATTGAATCTACTTTACCTTATGAAGTAGATATTATTGATATGAAAAACATTAGCGATAGCTTTAAAAAGATTGTGCAAGAAGAAGCAATTAAATTAGATATAGAATAAATATGAAAAAAACATGTACACCAAAATTGAGATTTGCGGAGTTTAAGG
>JBJOQB010000096.1:0-14135 GCA_046050125.1 Pseudomonadota bacterium | reverse complement strand
TAGCAACTTTTTTAAGCATAAATTTAGTGGTAAATCGCAAGCAGAAACCGCATTAGATAATCAAAGCATGATGATAATGCATCAAATGAATAATGCAACTGACCCGCAAGTAAGACAATATCTACAGGCTCAATATGAAGCGAATTTTCAGGCAAGAGTTGATTTAGCTAGAGCAGAGGTTGCTCAACGCACACAGCAATCACTACAACAACAAAGACAACAAGCAATAAATAATTTGAATAATTCAAATAATATAAATAATGCAAGTTGGGGTAATGATGTACAATCTCAAGATATGTATAGCATAGCTGGAACTAGCGGAACAGGCACACCAACCGCAATGCTACCGATAAATGCTAATCCTGCCGTCAATCGTAATGATTATATTATGATAAATCCTGATATTAATCATCAGGGACATAATATGGGGAATGGTGTAATTTCAACACCTAATCAAGGAATTAATGCACAAAATGGGCAAAACTCTATAGTTCCTGCTCCTGTGTATGTAAATCCTAATGCTAATTCTAATCAAGATTTGGTTAATTCACAGACTCAACCGATTACTACGCCGATAACTAATGATGCTAATTTGCAGGGTGGAGTGATTGCAACGCCTGAGTATGTTGCTAATCCGAGTGATTGGATTATTGCAAGAACTGATGATACGCCATATTCAAAAACACCTGGTGATCCAATTTATGATACAAATAAAAAAGCTACTGAGGCTGCTATGATTGCTGGATATAATAAAACCAACTTTTATACAAAATCAAATGCACCAATATATAAAAAAGGAAATTCATAAATTACTCCAGATATGGATAACCATAAAGGAAATGGTGCTTGGAAAGAAGCCAATACTCCAGAAAAACTCAATTCTAAAAGTTCTAGAAATGCAACATTAGATATTTATTTTAATAAAATTGGAGATTAATTTGAATGCAATAGATATTTTAAATAGAAATCAACCAAGAGATGAGAATTTTTTACAATCTTTTTATTATAAACTAATTGATGAGAATACTTGGGATATTGACGAGTATTTTCAACTAGAGTGGGCAATTTTAGAAATCACAAAAAATGAAATATATTATCATAATCTATATAAACTACTTTTTGATATTTATAATCTCGTAAGTGGAACATTTAATTATATGAATATTAATAAAAAAGTATATATGCCTATAAATATTGAAAATAAAAAAATGGGATTAGAGTATAAACATAGATTGTATCAAGTTGTTCGTTATTATTTCCATAAAATTAAATTAAGTGATATATCTAATTATAATCTTGATAGTGCAATCATTAATCCATATCTTAAATAAAAATCATCATATAACATCTAGAGGTATTTGATAGTTAATTTAGATGGTAGCCTAGATGAAGCAAAAACAAAAGCTGGAAAAGATAGAACAATTGATATATAGAAACTATAATATTAGTACAAAACTGTCGCTAATTATAAAATATGTTGTATTTTAATCTTTTCTATTTTTAATTAGATTTAATTTTAAATTATCATATAAACTATATATCTGTTTTAATGATTAAATAATTACTAAATTATAAACAAAAATTAGCAAAATTTTTAATTTAATTAAGATTAATAATCATATTTACCACATCTACCCCACTTTCAACAGCTGCTTCAAGCGTTGCAGGGTATTTAGCATGTAAATAATCCCCACATACATATAAATTTTCACATGGGTTATTAGATATAAATTGATGTTTTGGTGTGCATTTAAAAGTAGCTCTCTTTTCACAAATTCTTTTAATTAATGTAAAAGAAGAGTTAAATTGTAATATATAATCTGTTAATTTTAAACTTACATCATCATCACTTAAATACTTAGCACTACAAACAATCGCCCATAAATTATTATCTTTCTGAAAAATAATATCATCGTTATACACCAAAAATGGAATTTCTGGATTAATTTTCGCTTTAGTTTCTACGTATATAGTTGTAATCGGCATATGTTCAATATTAGGTAAATAATTTTTTATGCCTAATTTATGCTCTAGTAATTCATTCAGTAATGATTGAGTTATATTGTATGGTGTGGCTACTATGACAATATCATAATGATTACTGCTATTATTATTTAAAATCCATTTTGAGTTATCATCATCAATATTAATGCTTTGAATATTTTTAATAGCACTACTCATATGCAACTTGAAATTATCCAAATTAGACAGATAATTGGCAATTGGAAGACTAAATAAGCTAGTTAAATCTAGATTTGGCACAATCAATTTTGCTTTAAATTCATCATTTGAGCCAATAGTTAATTTAAGTGCATGTAAAAATCTTTCAATACAAGCATCTTCTATATTAGTATTAAGTGCAGATAAACATAGTGGCGTAAAAAAATGTTGTTGTAAAAAGTTTGATATTTTATAGTGATGATACCAATCAGCAACTGTGTGAATAGTTTGATTATATTTATTATTTTGATTAATTTTACTAAAACTATAATCAACTAATTTGAGCTTAAGTATGATATAAATTAATTCTAACTTAAAGTTTAGCGGAATATTTGAAGCTAAAATGTTGAATAAAAGCTTAATATTTAAGCCCAATGCAAACTTTTGCATAATTTTATGCTTAAGAATTTTTTCTGATTTTAAACTGAAAACGTTTTTAACATGCCACTGCATATCATATAACTTAAATATATCATCTAAATTATTATTCTTATCTTGGTTAATTTTAGAATGAATATCACAAATTATATTTAAGCTTTGCGTATATGCACCAACTAAAATATGTTGCCCATTATCTAATGTATAATTTTTATGCTCAAATCCTCTTGCCCTTCCGCCAAGTAAATTACTGGATTCAAACAAATCAATACTTAAGTTAGAATTTATATTTTTACTTTTACTTAAATGATAAGCACAGCTTAAACCTGACCAACCAGCACCAATTATTGCAATTCTTTTATTTTTTATATTATTGTGTATATCTTTATGCATAATTGCTAGTTAAATTATATTATCAATAATTTTAATGATAATCTACTAATTTTGTAATGGGCATGAAGATTTAGCACAACAACTATGTTCATGGGTGTAAGCACGTATCTTTTTAATTTCTTGAGATGCAACGCTATCAATGTATTCTTGGGCTTTTCCTTTATGTGGAATAGATATATTTTCATCTAAATCCAGCAAAGGCATCAATACAAAAGCTCTAAGTGTAATTTGTGGGTGAGGCAGATTTAATTTATCACAATTATGTATATGGTACTCTTCATCTTCATAAATGAGTAAATCTAAATCCAAAGTTCTTGGGGCATATTTATATGGTCTTTCACGACCAAATTGCAATTCTATATATTGTAAAAATGATAGTAATTCAAGCGGTTTATATGTAGTTTTAATTTTTATAGCACTGTTTGTATAGTCATCGCCATCTGTTTGAAATGGTTTGCTTTGATAAAAATTGGATTTCTGCACAATAAAAATATTTGGATTTTGTGCAATAAATATCATGGCATCATTCAAATTTTGTATGCCATCTCCAATATTAGAGCCTAAACCAACATAGGCAGTATAAAATTTATACTTGAGCTTGAGAGCTTCTTGTTCCACATTAACTCCTCTTATAAATTTATACTTTATTATTTTTCATAATACGGGCTTTTTCTACCTGCCAATCACGTTTTTTCTCGCTATCTCTTTTATCGTAATTCTTTTTACCTTTGGCTAAAGCTACTTCACACTTGATATAACCATTTTTTTCATGGAAATTTAAAGGAATTAAGGTATATCCTTTTTGTTCTACTTTACCTTTTAGCCTAGCAATTTCTTTAGCATTCAATAATAATTTTCTAGTACGTGTATTTAACGGGTTTACGTGCTTTGATGCAGTAGACATAGGGCTAATATGCGAATTTAAAACAAACATTTCACCATCTTTGATGATAACATAAGCCTCTTTGAGCTGAACACGTTTTTCTCGGATAGACTTTACTTCCCAGCCTTCTAGTACTAGCCCTGCCTCTACACGTTCTTCAATAAAATAATCAAAAAATGCTTTTCGATTATCTGCAAATACTGTCATTGTAAAACCCCATACATTAATGTGTGATTATAGCATAATATAAATTCCATGAAAATTTATACATGCGTATTAGCTAATATAATTGTAGTATTTGTTGAATTATTTTAGATTAAACAATGATGTGAGTAAGATTATTATATAAATAATATATTCTGCTTATATATTTTTTTTATACATAGAAATTTTTCATCTTCATTAGTGTGGAATTGATTAAGCAATCCCCTAATTGCACAAACATTTACAAATAGCACTATATAATTTATAATTGGAGTATTGCATGCAAATATATTTTTGGAGTTTTTATGAAAAAAGATACTCATCCAGAGTACCGTGATGTAGTTTTTGAGGACGTTTCTACTAATACACGTTTTACAATTGGTTCAACAATTAGAACTAAAGAAAAAATTACTGTAGACGGTGTTGAATATCCTTACTATAAAATTGAGGTTTCTTCTGAATCTCACCCATTCTATACAGGCGCTAAAAACAAAATTATGGATACTGCAGGTCGTGTTGAGAAATTCAATCAAAGATTTGGCAAATATCAACGTGCTGGAGCACAATAATCTTATTGATTATGTTTGTAAACACTGTGTTGAAAATGTAACCCTGTTTTTACAGGGTTTATTTTTTTGTGGATTTGATTATTAAATTAGAAATTATGAAGAAGAGATTTCTATTTATTCTATTCTAAGGATACTAATCTTTTCGCCCCTTCATACCTTGATGACCAGTATTTACTACTTAAGCTATCAATTCTAATTCTAGAACCTGTTGATGGTGCATGAATAAAGCTACCATTACCCATATAAATTCCTAAATGAGATAATCTACCTCTCGTATTAAAAAATACTAAATCGCCTTCCTTAAGAGAACTACTCTCAATTGACATGCCAAGCTGTCCAATTTCAGCTGAACGCCTTGGTAGTGCAATTCCTAAGGTGTAATAAAAAACATATCTTACAAAACCTGAGCAATCCAAACCATCATTTGGTGTATTTCCACCATATCTATAAGGTATACCAATCAAGCTTTTAGCATTATTGAGTAAAATTCCTGCTGCATTACTAAGCGTTTTATAATATGTAGAAAAATTCGCATTATTTGTTGCATTATCAACTGCTAACCATGCATTTTGATTATTAATATTTTTTGGTATTGATTTATTGTAAGTTGATATAACATTTGAAATAGCATTATTATTACTATATGAAGCATTGTTAGAATTTGAATTATTATCTGGATAATTCAAATTAGATGTAGATGTGGAGTTATTATTATATTTATTTGAGTTAGTAGAAGTATTGGAATTTCTATTATTTGCATATTGATTACCATCAGTATAGTACTGGCTTTGCTTATTTTTATATTGCACAGAATCTACAATAAAAGGAATTACTGCATCTTGCTGATAATCATTTGAATTAGGTGTAGCTGTTGTTTTAAGCTGATTACTTTGTGATGATGCATATGAATTATAATTAGAGCTAGTATTTACCGAATAATTTGCATCATTACTAGTAGATTTTATATTAGTATAATTTTTATATGATGAATTGCTTAAACTAGAACCTGAAACCGAACTTGAGTTCGCAATATTTTGATTAGATTGTATATTTGAGTTACTTGGGTTTTTTATCGTATTAACTGCACTGTAAGTTTCTGCACTTGAATTAATTGATGATTGAGATTTTCTATTATTATAATTAGCACTTGAATAATTAGATATGCCAGCTCTTTGGCTAGCTATTGTAGGTTGTGGGGTAAACACCTGCTGATTACTATTTGCAACTTTAGCGATTGAGTCTTCTTCGGTTTGGTTAATGCTCACAAACTTTTTATCTGCTGATTTTTGCCCATAACCAATATTCACAAAATTACCAATTCCATCAGCCTGTTGTTGTGCATAAGAATTAGCAATTTTTCCGCAGGATAGCATAATTAATATATGTAATAATACATATTTTATATTTTTAACTCGCACTCATGCTCTCCTCATTATATTTATAAAAATATATTTATGCAAAAACCGAAGCTTATAAGCAAAAATAATTGTGTATATTTATATACATCTTAAGATTATTATATATTATGATAGATAACATTGCCACTTTATATAGCTAAAGCATAATTATTTAATCATAATTTTTTAGAAGAGAATGATATATTTTACATTTTTTTACACTATAATAATTATATAACCAATTTTTGAGGTAGTGTATGGGTACACTAATATTGTTTTTAATTATAATTGTTGCTATTGTTTTTTCAATCCGAAATCGCCATGATTTGCCTAAAATGTATGAAAAAGCAAAAAATAATATTGGAATAATTAAAACAAAATTACAATCTGAATTATTTAAAAATCATGCTTTAAGTGAAGATTCTCGCAGAAAGCTCTTTGGTCAAACTGATGTAAAACAAGGATATGATAAAAATGAAGCTTTGCATTCAGATAAATCACTAGACCCATTTAAGCAGTCATTAGATGGTCAAGATGCTTACAAATACAGCAACAATGCCCAAATTGTGCATAGTAACTCTGCATTTACACAGCAACATGTAGTGAAGCAACCAAAAAATCCTGAAGTTAAAACTGCTACTGAAGAAATGGGCGTAGATACAAAATTAGACAAGAATAACGTAGCTAATTTAGATATTGAAAAAGCCAGCAATCCTGTGGCATACAGAACTACCAGTAGTGGCGGTAGAATGAAGGTATAAATCTGCTTTAGCTGTAATAATATTACTGTTGCAATATCCATTTTGATATTGCATCTACCTCTTCTTTTTTCAATTGTGGGCTAGCAGGCATTGGAACTGCACCCCATTTATTGTTTGAGCCACTAGAAATTGATGCACTGATTATATCTTTACCCTTAGCATCATTTTTATACTTATTTGCAATATCTTGCCATGAGGGTCCCATAAGGCTTTTACTCGTTGCATGACATGTAACACAATTATTATTCTTTACAACTGCTGGTATTCCTTGTGCAGAAACATTTGTACTCACAATACATGCAAAAATCGCAAAAATAGATAAAAACTTATTATTTGCAATATTAATTGCATTTTTGGATATGTTTTGTTTGCTTATTATTTTGGAATACATAACGATTTAGAATAAATGAGATGATATTTAGACAAAATAGAATTGAACAAGTTCATAGTTCAAGAAAAGATGGCGCGGCTGGCAGGATTCGAACCCACGACCCCTTGGTTCGTAGCCAAGTACTCTATCCAACTGAGCTACAGCCGCACGCTAGAGTAATATTGTACACAATTATAAATTATAATGCAATAGGCAAAATAAATATTTATCTATATTTATTGTTATATCGGCTATTTTATTCAATTTATCGGATTTAAAAATTACTTAGTGTTAAGTTAAATATATATGATTATCTGACTGATAATGTTATAATCAAACTTAATATGCTAAAAAACTATACAAAAATCTATGCAATATAATTCACAAAATTTTATCAAATTTGCCATTGAAAATAGCGTTTTAAGCTTTGGCGAATTTAAAACTAAGGCTGGTAGGTTATCTCCGTACTTTTTTAATGCAGGTAAATTCAATAGTGGTAGTACTTTATGGCATTTAGCAAAATTTTATGCTCAGCATATTATTGATAATAATATTGAATTTGATGTGTTATTTGGTCCTGCTTACAAAGGTATCACTTTGGCTAGTGCGACAGCCTGTGCGATTAATCAAATTAATGGTAAAGATGTGCCATTTTGTTTTAATCGCAAGGAAGCAAAAGACCATGGAGAAGGCGGAGTTTTAGTTGGTTCTAGCCTTGAAAATAAAAAAGTGTTAATAATTGATGATGTAATTTCTGCAGGAACATCAATTAAAGAATCTATCAATATGATTAAGTCAGCAAATGGCATTCCATGTGGTGTTTTAATTGCTTTGGATAGAATGGAAAAAAGTGGCACAAATAACGAAATTGGTTCAGTTTCAGCAATTCAGCAAGTAGAGAAAGATTTTGGATTACCAGTTAGCTCAATTACAAACCTAAATGAGTTACTTACATTTGTTGAATCAGCTCAGGAACTTCAAACCTATAAACAAGCAATACATGAATATAAAAATATGTATGGTATATAATAACATTCATTTTATTAGGCAGAATTTAGAATAATATTATACATATATAAAAATCGGCAAACTAAACAATGTTAAGCACATTACTATCATCAAAGGCTTTAGTCTTTATCATCTTAAGTAGCACTATTTCTAGCTTATTTGCTATATGTTGTGCTTTTTTTATCCAAACTAAAATTTTGGCTAAATTTGTTACGCCTATGGTAAGTTTATCTATAGGTTTTATATTGGGAGTATGTTTTTTACATGGTTTGCCTGAAGCTTTTGCTAATCAAGATAGTGAAGGCGTTGAGCATCTATTCTTAACATTTTTATTTGGAATTTTGACCTTCTTTTTATTAGAAAAAAGTAGAATCATTCGTCATAATCATCATCATGAAGATGACGGACATGTGCATGAACATGGTTTTGATAAAAAAATGGCAGGTAAAAATGGGCTTAGCATTTTAATTGGCGACAGTCTACATAATTTCTGCGATGGGATTATGGTTGCGGCAGCTTTTATACATAGCCCTGATATGGGCATAGTTACTGCATTTGCTGTGTTTGCACATGAAATTCCTCAAGAAATGGGCGACTTTTTGGTATTAATTAATGCTGGTTTTAGTCGTAAAAAAGCCTTACTTTTTAATTTATTATCTGGTTTATGCTCAGTTGTGGGTGGTATTGTTGGATATTTCTTTTTAAGTTTATTCTTGCCTTATATCCCTTACATTCTAGTATTTGCCTACAGTAGCCTTGTGTATATCGCTGTTAGCGATTTATTGCCTCAAATTCAATATCATTCATCTAAAAAAGAGTATTTCCTACAAATATTGTTTGTTGGTTTTGGTTTATTATTAATATATATACTACAAAATTTTGGACATGGTAGCCATATGCATTAGTAATGAATATTGTACTATGTTTGATTGATATAGTTTACTACATATTTTAGATATACTAGATATATGACATATGAAAGTTTATACTATAACTTCTCATATTTACTGTCATGATTGTTATATTCAAAAATCTGCTGTGCTTACTTTTCATAAAACCAGACAATAAATAATAAAACCAATTAAATGAGATATAGACAGCTATGTAGATAGCTAAGCCTAAATTATTAATTTATCATTTTATATTAACATTAAAATAATATGAACAAAAATCCTTTACTTATAGAATTATTTACTGAAGAGCTACCACCAAAAGCGTTATTAAAATTAGCAGATGCTTTTGCTTTAAATATTCATACTCAACTCCAAAATTTAGGTTTAGCTGATGAATCATCATCTTACGAGCAATTTGCAACACCAAGGCGTTTAGCTGTAAGAGTTAGTGATGTTTTAGAGCAAGCCCAAGACAAACAACAAAACCTAAGATTAATGCCTGCTAGCGTTGGTTTAGTGAATGGCGATAAAAATGCTCGTAGTGTTGCTTTAGTTAAAAAATTAGCTAGCCTTGGACTAGATGAAAGCGTAGCATTAAACATCGTTAGTGATGGCAAGCAAGATTACTTAAGCGTAGATTATACAACTAAAGGCGTGATGTTAGCTGATGAATTAAGTAAAATATTACAAGATACAATTAATAAATTACCTGTACCTAAAGTAATGAGTTATCAGCTTAAATGTGGCGAGACAGTTAATTTTGTAAGACCAGCCCATAATTTACTATGTTTACATGGCGATAAAGTTGTCGATGCTAGCATTTTAGGTTTACAGTCAAATAATATCACATACGGACATAGATTTTTATCAAATACTAAAAATAGCATAACCATTAATCATGCTTCAGAATATGAAAATTTATTAGAGCAATCATTCGTAATTGCAGACTATAACAAACGTTTAGAAATTATCAAGCAACAATTAAAAACTAAAGCAGATGAATTAAAAGCTCAAGAAATTGCTCCTGAATCATTACTGCATGAAGTTAATTCATTAGTTGAATATCCTTGTGTTTATGTTGGCGAGTTTGAAGAAAAATTCCTCCAAGTACCTGATGAATGTTTGATTTTAACTATGCAAAGCCATCAAAAGTACTTTGCATTACAGAAAGATAATAAATTAATTAATAAATTTCTTTTTGTATCAAACATGAAAGCTGATGACCCGAAAAATATAATTCAAGGAAATCAAAAAGTAATCCGACCTCGTTTAAGTGATGCAGAATTCTTTTTTAATGAAGATAAAAAACATCGTTTAGATAGCAAAATAGAAGAACTAAAAAAAGTTACTTATCATAATAAATTAGGTAGCCAGTATGACCGTATGCAAAGGGTTAGTGCAATCATAGGAATTTTATGTGATAACAATTTAAATTTATTTGTGGACGATAGGTCTAACGCTATGAAAGCTGCCGAATTATGTAAAGTAGATTTATTAAGTAATATGGTTGGAGAATTTCCAGAGTTGCAAGGCATAATGGGTAATTACTACGCATTAAATGATGGAGAAAATGAAGAAATTGCTAATTCAATTGCCGAACATTACAAACCAAAATTTGCAAGCGATAGCTTACCTGACAATAATGTGTCTATACTTTTAGCATTAGCTGATAAGCTTGAAACACTTGTAGGAATTTGGGGAATTGGCTTAAAACCTACAGGAGAAAAAGACCCATATGCATTACGTAGGCATGCTTTGGGAATTATGCGTATAATAACTGAAAAAAATCTTCCTATTAATTTAAAATATATTTTAAAAGGAACAGCTGAAAAGTTTAAAGATAATATACAACATAACACAGAAGATATACACAACTTCTGTTTTGAACGCTTAGCTAATTACTTAAAAAATACTTATGATGCAAGTATTGTTGATGCAGTCTTAGAAAGAGAAATATTGGAAAATATTGATGATAGATTAAAAGCACTATCTACATATAAATCTAATCCTCAACTTATCAGTTTAATTGCTAGTAATAAAAGAATTCATAATATTCTAAAAAAACAAAATGATATTAATAATGATAGTTATTATAATCCAGATGCTACCTATCTTCAGCTAATAGATGAAGAAAAAGGAGAAGAAGAAAATTATGAAAGAAAATTAAATAAAGTATATAAAAGCAAAAAATCACAAATGCGTGAGTATCATGCAAATAAACAATATACTGATTTAGTTAGTAGTTTGGCTGAATTTGCAGACCCATTAGAAAAGTTTTTTGCAAATATTATGGTAAATGATAATGATTTAGAAATTAGAAATAATAAAATGGCTTTACTAGCAAAAATTCATTATATATTTAATGAAGCTTGGGACTTAACTAAACTTACATAAATCCAATCTACGATGCAAGTTTCAAATAAATGATGCAAGATGTAAGAGTTGCAAAGTTTTTCCTAACCATATTACTAAATAGAGAAGTAGAAATATAGCTAATTTATGCCATCTACAACTAAATATATTACTTACTCAATTGAAATATAAAATAACAAAAATAAGTGTCATTCCCATGTAGGCGGGAATCCATGGCTTATATTTTTGGATACCTGCCTGCCTTTGCAGGTATGACAAGCATTTCTTATATATTTAATTGTACATGGCGTTAATTATAAAAATAACAGCATCCAATTTAACAATTGTTAACAATTAAATATAGTATATTTGCTCAAATTAATTATAATACATGTATATGAATGGATTTAATTAGTATGAGCATACAATATACTATACACAAAGCAAATGCAAATGATGCTGAGTTGATAGCACCTTTATTCAATGAATGTAGAAAATTCTATAAACAAAAAGATAATATCAGATTATCAGCCCAATTTTTACAAGATAGATTATTTAACAGTCAATCAATTGTATTTTTTGCTTTTGACCCGATTAAAAAAATATGTTGTGGCTTTGTGCAACTTTATCCTAGTTTTTCATCTGTGCAAGCTAAATCTATTTTAATTTTAAATGATTTATTTGTATATGAAAATTATCGTGAGCAAGGAATTGGACGCAGTTTAATTAATAATGCACATAATTATGCTATATCTAACGGTTATGCTAGCGTAATTTTAGAAACAGCAAGCTACAACCATTCTGCACAAAAACTATATCAAAACCTTGGTTATAAAGAAAATAAAGATTATATAAATTACATCTTTAAGGTTTAAAGCTATATATAGTGATATATTCTATATGTATAAATAATGTAGGTGTGATAAACTCTAAAATATACAATACACACCATTCATATTATTTATGTCAATAAAACTAGATAATTTACGTCAAGTTGATGCTGAAATTCAATCTCCTCAAGAAAATATTATTGAAAAAGCATTACGCCCTAAAATTCTAAATGATTACATTGGACAACAAAAAATCCGTGAGCAGTTGGATATTTTTATCAATGCAGCAAAAATGCGTGATGAAGCACTTGACCATGTACTTTTGTTTGGCCCTCCTGGTTTAGGTAAAACTACATTAGCACATATTATTGCTAAAGAAATGAATGTTAATTTAAAACAAACTTCAGGACCTGTTTTGGAAAAAGCAGGAGATTTAGCTGCTATTTTAACAAATTTAGAAGCAAATGATGTTTTATTTATTGATGAAATTCATCGTTTATCGCCAATCATTGAAGAAGTTTTATATCCAGCATTGGAAGATTATCAAATTGACATCATGATAGGAGAAGGTCCTAGTGCAAGGTCAATTAAACTTGATTTACAGCCCTTTACTTTAGTGGGTGCAACTACCAGAGCTGGTATGCTAACTAATCCATTAAGAGATAGATTTGGAATTGTAGCAAGGCTAGAATTTTACAATGACGATGAATTACAGAAAATTATCAAACGTTCAGCCAATTTATTAAATTTATCAATTGATGATTTAGGTTCAATGGAAATTGCAAAACGCTCACGTGGTACGCCTCGTATTGCAAATCGCTTGTTACGTCGAGTTAGAGATTATGCACAGGTAAAATCAAGTGGACACATTAATCAGGAAGTTGCAAATTTAGCTTTAGGATTATTAGATGTAGATAATATGGGATTAGATTTAATGGACAGAAAAATGCTTGAATGCATTGTGCATAAATTTAATGGAGGCCCTGTTGGCTTAGATACAATATCAGCAAGCATTGGCGAGGAAAGAGAAACAATTGAAGATGTAATTGAGCCATACTTAATCCAGCAAGGATACTTACAGCGTACGAGCCGTGGTAGAGTGGCTACTGAATTAGCATATAAGCACTTTAATGTAGATAAGAATGTATCTGAATAATTTATATTTTAATATGATGCAAATTATGATATAATATTTTTTTAAATTGCATCCGCTAAAAGCATATTTATAAATATAATCATTGCTTTTATGATGAAAAAAGGTAAAAAAATGAATTTAATTGAACAATTAGAACAAGAAGAAATTGCACGTTTAGGTAAAAAAATTCCTGAATTTGGTGCTGGTGATACAGTTATCGTTAGCGTAAACGTAATCGAGGGTTCACGTAAACGTCAACAGGCTTTTGAAGGTGTAGTAATTGCTAGACGTAACCGTGGTTTACGTTCTTCTTTTATCGTTCGTCGTATATCTTCTGGTGAAGGTGTTGAACGTACTTTCAGATTACATTCTCCAACAATTGCTAGTATTGAAGTTAAACGCCGTGGCGATGTACGTCGTGCTAAGTTGTACTACTTACGTGAGCGTTCTGGTAAATCTGCTCGTATTAAAGAGAAATTACCACAAAGAAAAGTTAAAGCTGTTGTAGCTGCTGCTGAGTAATAGTTTACATATTTTCACAATTTTATAATTGGTTGAAAATTAGAAAAGCTAAGTAATTAATTTTACTTGGCTTTTTTTACGTTTATAATAATTAAATAAGAGAGTGTTATTTATAAGTAGTTAGTTGTAAAATATAGTAACGTATTTATATTAAAAAAAGATGTGTAAGTGTAAATTCTGTAAAAGCGATATTTGTATAAAATATGGTAAAGCTAGGGGT
>JBJOQB010000095.1:0-3647 GCA_046050125.1 Pseudomonadota bacterium | reverse complement strand
CATTCTTTTCATTTATATCTCTGCTTTCCTCTTATCTTTATATTCTTCCTTATCTCTTCACTTTTACATAATTTACAGTTTAACATTTATTTTTTTCCTATGATTTTTCTTTATTATAATATATGCTCTACTTAAATAACACTCTCAGATTTGATAAGTAGATAAATAAGATTAAGAAATAATATTTAGAATTTAGATATGCTCTAGATTTTTGCAATTATAGTAAAGTAAAGATACTCTGAAATGGGAGGATAGGACATAGAGTATCTTATATATCTTAAAACTAAACCATATTAGCTTGTTGTTCTAATTGATTTAATTGCTGTTGGATTTGTTCAAATGTTTTAGTAAAAGCATTTAATCTTGCTTGTTCTTGCTCAACTACCGCCTTAGGTGCTTTATCTACAAAAGCTGGGTTAGTAAGTTTAGCATTACACTTCGCAATTTCTTGCTCTAATTTGCTAATTTCTTTACCCAAACGAATTTTTTCAGCCTCTATATCAATTGGGATATTAAATCGTAAAGCAATACTTGATAATGTAACAATTGGCAATGCAGATGGTGCAAATTCATTATGAATATTTACCTCGGATATTTTTGCAAGTGTTTGAATATAAGGTAATAATTTATTTAAGAAATCTTGACTATTTTGCTTGTCTTCAATATCTAAAGCAATTTTTTCACTTGGTGCAACACCCATTTCGCTACGTAAATTTCTACAACCATGAATAATGCTTTGCATTAATTCCATCGAAGCTGTATAACTTTGTAATAATGATTTATTAATACTAGAATTATTCAGTAATTCAACATTTGTAGGGTAATTTTGTAATGCTATACTTACACCAGTATTACTGTTGAATAATTTTGTAAATGGCGTAATTTGTTGCCATAACTCTTCAGTAATAAATGGCATAATTGGGTGAACTAAACGTAAAATTTGCTCTAAAATATAAACTAAAACATATCTAGTAGCGATTGCCTGTTCAGGGCTAGATTTTTGCATTTGTACTTTTGCTAACTCCAAGTACCAATCACAATATTCATCCCATACTAATTGGTATAGCGTATTCGCACCTAAATCTAGGCGATAAGTTGCAAAATGTTGTTTCATTTCATTTTGTGCTTGTTGTAATTTGTTTAACATCCAAATATCAGCAAAGCTTAAATGCTTAGAAATTTCATCTTGAGTTAAATTTTGTCCATAATCTTTATCTTCTACATTCATTAATACAAATCGTGTTGCATTCCATAATTTATTACAGAAATTACGATAACCAGCACAACGTTTAGCATCAAAATTAATACTACGCCCTAAACTAGCTAAACTAGCAAAAGTAAAACGTAACGCATCTGTACCAAAAGCAGGTATGCCTTCAGGGAATGCTTGTTTTGTTTTCTCAATCACTTGAGGTGCAGTTTCTGGACGACGCAAACCTGTTGTACGTTTTTTTAATAATGAGTCTAAATCTATTCCATCAATTAAATCTATTGGGTCTAAGGTGTTTCCTTCTGATTTACTCATTTTCTTACCGTCTGCATCACGTACTAAACCATGCATGTACACAGTTTTAAATGGTACTTTATCAGTAAAATACTTGGTAAACATTACCATTCTAGCTACCCAAAAGAAAATAATATCATAACCTGTAACTAGTACACTTGATGGTAAAAAATTATTTAGTAGTTGATTATTTTTATTAGCTTCATCATCATTAGCATTCCAGCCTAATGATGAAAAAGGTACTAGACCAGCTGAAAACCATGTATCTAAAACATCTTCATCTTGTGTTAACTCGCCTGTATATCCCAATTTTTCTGCTTGCTTTTTAGCTTCTTCGGCATTTTTTGCAACAAAAACTTGCTGTTTATCTTTGCTATACCATGCTGGGATTTGATGTCCCCACCATAATTGACGAGAGATACACCAGTCTTGAATATTATTCAACCAATGTTCGTAAGTTTGTTGCCATTGACTAGGAATAAACTCAATTTCTTTATTTACTACAGCATTTAATGCTGGCTTAGTAATGGCATTTAAACCGCCTTCTTTTCCATTTTCTTGCTTTTCTTTGGTTAAATCAACAAACCATTGTTTTGTTAGCATTGGCTCAATAACTTCTCCTGTACGCTCACAGCGTGGCACCATTAATGTGTGTGGTTGCTCTTTAACTAGTAAATTTTGTTCTTTTAATATTCCTAACGCTTGTTTACGTGCATCAAATCTATTTAATCCAATAAATTGAGCAGGAACATTATTATTGCAGGTTGCATCTAAATTAAAAATGCTAATATGTTGTAAATTATGTCTTTGTGCTACTGCATAATCATTAAAATCATGAGCAGGAGTAACTTTTACAACACCTGTACCAAAATCCATATCTACATAATCATCAGCAATAATTTCTATAGTACGTTCAGTTAAAGGTAGTTTAACTTTTTTCCCAATCAAATGCTGATAGCGCTCATCGTTTGGATTTACCATTACTGCCACATCACCAAACAAAGTTTCAGGGCGTGTAGTAGCAACTGTTAAATGTGTAATATTTTTAATATTATCTTCATCAACTAAAGGATAAGATATATGCCATAAAAACCCTTGCTCTTCCTGACTTACTACCTCTAAATCAGATACTGAAGTTTGTAGCTTTGGGTCCCAGTTTACTAATCTATATCCTTGGTAAATTAGCCTATCTTCATATAATTTCACAAATACTTCTACAACAGTATTAGACATTTTTTCGTCCATAGTGAAATACTCATGTTCCCAACTAATGCTTGCTCCTAGGCGTTTAATTTGCCCAATAATTTCGCCACCAGATTTATCTTTCCATTCCCATACTTTGTTAATAAAATCAGTACGAGTCATTTCTTTGCGTTTTATACCTTTTTGCTCTAACTGTCTTTCTACAACAATTTGAGTTGCAATACCCGCATGGTCTGTACCTGGAACCCATAATGTGTTTTTATTTGACATACGTGCATGCCTTGCAAGTGTGTCCATAATTGTTTGATTGAATGCATGCCCCATATGCAAAGTACCAGTGACATTTGGTGGTGGTAATTGAATAGAAAAGTTTTCTGGTTTATCAAAAGATGGTTTTGCTATTTTTTGCTCTTCCCATTTTTGTTGCCAATTTTGTTCAATATCTTGGGGATTATAGTTCTGCATACTTGTAATTATTGGTTTTCACTTAAAACATTAGTATGCCATAAAATATAGGTTTTGTGCATAGATATGGTATTCACCTAGATGATTTATAAAATTCTTTGCAGTAAAGCCCTGCTATATAGTACAATTATTTTGGGTGTTTTAGTATTTTTTAGACTATTTGCTTTAAATATATTTATATTGCAAATAATAATTTATTTTTTACTAGGCTTTTTTACTTATACATTACTCAGGTTATATAATGAAAATACAATCAATCGAAATTAAAGATATAGCAGGAATAAGAGATTTAAAAATTAACTTTAATGAAAATTTAAATATTATTTGTGGGAAAAATGGCACTGGAAAAACTACTATTTTAGAGTGTATTGCTGGGTTGTTTACTTATAATTCTCATCTGTTAAAGAAAAATACTAGTGCAAATAATCATGGTAGTATCATTGCAAAATTTAATAAATATGGGCAAATATTAGAT
>JBJOQB010000094.1:0-19660 GCA_046050125.1 Pseudomonadota bacterium | reverse complement strand
TTTTTACTTCACCATACGACCAAGAACGAATTTTTTCAGGAGATGCTAAACTAATTTTAATTGCATCAAACTGTTCATTTTGTTGAGTTTGCTTAAATAAGTCTAATAATGCTTTCATTTTACGCCTTTATGATTATTTTGGATTAATTAACTTAGATGATTAATCCAACATATTTCATCAAATATATATAGTTTTTTACAAAATGCTACTTAGTTTTAATTAATAAGTAGCGTCTTTTATAAGATTGATATTTATTTCCTATCTAAATCAATATCAATACCCAATGAACGAATCTCTTTAACTAATACATTAAATGATTCAGGCATACCAGCATCAATAGAAAAATCACCTTTTACGATATTTTCATACATTTTTGTACGTCCATTTACGTCATCAGACTTAACTGTAAGCATTTCTTGTAGAATATATGATGCCCCATATCCTTCAAGTGCCCACACCTCCATCTCCCCTACACGCTGTCCACCAAACTGTGCTTTACCACCCAATGGTTGCTGTGTAACTAAAGAGTATGGCCCTGTTGAACGTGCATGCATTTTGTCATCTACTAAGTGATGTAGTTTTAATACATACATGCAACCAACTGTTACAGGTCTATCAAATACTTCGCCTGTTCTACCATCATAAAGTCTAACTTGCTGTTTATTTGGTGTGAGTTGCATTTCTTGGGCAACTTCTTCTGGATAAGCAATTTCCAACATTTTAGAAATTTGCTCTTCACTAGCACCATCAAATACAGGTGTCGCAAATGGTAAGCCATTTTTTAGATTTTCAGCTAAATCTAAGATATCACTATCATTAAATTGCTTAAATTCTTCTGCTCTTCCTGTATTATTGTAAATTTCTTCGATAAAGCCTTTAATTTTACTTATCTTTTCTTGTTTAGATAACATATCATTAACACGCTCACCGATACCACGAGCAGCCCAACCCAAGTGGGTTTCTAAAATCTGTCCAACGTTCATACGAGATGGTACACCTAGTGGATTTAATACGATATCCACTGTTTTACCATTCGCCATGTAAGGCATATCTTCTACAGGAACAATTCTAGACACTACACCTTTGTTACCATGGCGCCCTGCCATTTTATCCCCTGGTTGTAATCTACGTTTAACGGCTATGTAAACCTTAACCATTTTGATTACGCCAGCTGGTAACTCATCACCTTGTGTAAGTTTTTTACGCTTTTCTTCAAATAAACCATCAAAATCTAAACGCTTTTGTGCGATTGTATCTTTGATTGATTCCATTTGATTTTTTAGCTCTTCATCTTCTACCCTAATATCAAACCATTGTGAGTGTTCAATGCTTGATAAGTACTGCTTAGTAATTACACTTCCTTTAGCTAACTTATTAGGTCCACCATTTGCTACCTTACCTTCTAGCATTTTTGCTAAACGTAAATATGCATCATTTTGGAAAATGCGAATTTGGTCATTTAAATCTGTACGGAAACGTTTTAATTGGTCATCAATAATTGATTGAGCTCTTTTATCACGTATCTCTCCCTCTCTTGTAAATACCTGTACATCAATTACAGTACCATACATCCCAGTTGGAACACGTAAAGAAGTATCTTTTACATCGCTAGCTTTTTCACCAAAGATAGCACGTAATAATTTTTCTTCTGGCGTTAATTGTGTTTCGCCTTTTGGTGTAATTTTACCAACTAATACATCGCCTGCCTTTACTTCAGCACCAATGTAAATAATACCACTTTCATCTAAACGACCTAATTGGTGTTCTGAAAGATTTGAAATATCAGAAGTAATTTCTTCAGAACCTAATTTTGTATCACGTGCAAAAACAGATAATTCTTCAATATGAATAGAGGTATATCTATCTTGCGCAATTACTTTTTCTGAAATTAATATTGAATCCTCAAAGTTATAACCATTCCAAGGCATGAAGGCTACAAGCATGTTTTGACCTAAAGCTAATTCGCCTAAATCAGTTGAAGCACCGTCAGCTAATACATCGCCCTTAGAAATCATATCGCCTTTTTTAACAATTGGCGTTTGATTAATATTTGTATTTTGGTTAGAACGTGTATATTTAGTTAAATTATAAATATCAACACCAACTTCACCAATAATACTTTCATCGTCATTTACTTGAATAATAATACGTTCTGCATCTACATATTCAACAAGACCACCACGTTTTGCCGTAATTACTGTTCCAGAATCCACAGCTACAATACGTTCTACGCCTGTACCTACTAGTGGTTTATCTGAACGTAAACAAGCTACTGCTTGACGTTGCATGTTCGCACCCATCAATGCACGGTTTGCATCATCGTGTTCTAAGAATGGTACTAATGAAGCAGCAGCAGATACAATTTGACTTGGAGCAACGTCCATATATTCAATTCTATCTGGTGGAACCATAATTGTTTCGCCATTATTGCGAGAAGAAACTAATTCATCAATTAAACGTCCATCTTTATCTAAAGTAGCATTTGCCTGAGCAATTGTGTACTTAGATTCTTCAATAGCTGATAAGTAATCAACCTCATCAGTTACAATACCATCAATTACTTTTCTATATGGTGTTTCTAAGAAACCGTATTCATTCAAGCGAGCATATAAAGATAGAGAATTAATTAATCCAATATTTGGTCCCTCAGGAGTTTCAATTGGACAAACACGACCATAATGCGTAGTGTGTACGTCACGTACTTCAAACCCTGCTCTTTCTCGTGTTAAACCGCCTGGCCCTAGTGCTGATACACGGCGTTTGTGCGTAATTTCTGATAATGGATTTGTCTGGTCCATGAACTGAGATAATTGGCTAGAGCCAAAGAAATCTCTAATAACACTTGAGATTGGCTTAGAATTAATTAAGTCATGTGGCATTAGATTTTCAGAATCCGCCATACCTAAACGCTCTTTAATTGCACGCTCAACACGTACTAAACCAGCTCTGAATTGATTTTCAACTAATTCACCAACACAACGTACACGACGGTTACCTAAATGGTCAATATCATCAACTTCACCACGTCCATTACGTAGCTCAACTATCATTTTGATAGCTCGAATAATATCATCTTGTGCTAAAACTAAAGGACCTTCTTTACCTTCAATCCCTAATCTTGCATTCATTTTCATGCGTCCAACACGTGATAAATCATAATTAGATTCATCATAGAATAAACGTGAGAATAACATTCCAACAGCTTCTTCTGTTGGTGGCTCTCCTGGTCTAATCATTCTATAGATTGCCATTTGAGCTGCTTTAGTATCTGTTATATCATCATTACGTAATGTTTGAGATATGTAAGCCCCTTCTGTTAAATCATTCGTGTAAATAGTTTGAATGTTTTTTATGCCTGCATCTCTTAATGTAACTAACAATGGCTCTGTAATTTCATCATTAGCAAATGCTAAAACTTCGCCACTATTTTTATCAATAATATTAGTTGCTAAAACTTTACCTAATAAAAAATCTTCTGGTACAGTGATAGTTTTTGTTTCTGAAGATACTAAATCACGGATATTTTTTGCATTTATACGTTTATCTTTAGAAATTACTAAGTCGCCATTTTGATTGTAAATATCAAAACGAGCAACTTCACCACGCCAACGCTCAGGCACAAATTCTACTTTAGCAGATTCTTTTAATAAAGAAATTTTATCAAAATTATAGAATGTTTCTAAAATTCTTTGATTATCATAACCTAATGCTTTTAATAATGTACTGATATACATTTTACGGCGACGGTCAACCCTGAAATAGAGTAAATCTTTAGCATCAAACTCAAAATCTAACCATGAACCACGGTAAGGAATAATACGAGCCGAAAATAATAATTTTCCAGAAGAGTGTGTTTTACCTTTATCACTTTCAAAGAATACGCCTGGGGAACGATGTAACTGAGATACAATTACACGCTCAGTACCATTAATTACAAATGAACCAACAGGAGTCATTAATGGTACTTCGCCCATATAAACTTCTTGTTCTTTTACCTCTTTAATTTTTTCTGGGTTTTCTCTATCCATTAAAACTAAACGCATACGAGCACGCAAGCCAGATTGGAATGTTAAACCACGAATTTGACATTCTTTAATATCAAATAATGGTTGTATCAATGAATAGTTAATAAATTCTATTCTTGCTAATCTGTTATTAGATACAATTGGGAAAATAGATGTAAATACTGACTGTAAGCCAACATTTTCACGTTTAGATAATGAAATTTCTTCTTGTAAAAACTCACGATATGAATTTAATTGCATCTCAAGAAGATAAGGAACTGTAGTAACAGACTCACTTTGACCAAAACTTTTGCGGATACGTTTTTTTTCGGTATAAGTATAATTAGATTTTTGCTTTTGCATGAATACCCCGTTGTTATAGAGAAACCATATTCAGAAACGGCTTATAAACTGGGTTGATTTGGTGATTGGCCTCTACCAATCGCTGGCTGACAGCATGAATATGCTCGACCAAATAACGCCTAATCCTCCATTGTATCATAATATTAACAAATTGTATACAATGAAAATTATTTGATAAATGTATGGTTTGTATGTAAGGGGATAAATATATTAATTAGCAAACTTTGCCATAATTTTTTGAAATAAAGGGATTTTATTAATAGCCTTTAAAGAAAAACTAATTAGCCCTTTGCCCAAACTAGAATTATTGATATTATAAATCGCATGCGTAACTCCAGCTATTTTATACATATCAATTAAGCGTCTGGCTTCGTATTTTTGTAGTCGAGATTTTAACTGCACTATATTGCAATTATTATCCAAAGTATTTAATAAATCAGCAACATCTCGCAAACCCAAATTTAAACCTTGCCCAGCTAAAGGGTGCACCCTATGAGCTGCATCACCCATTAACACAATATGATTATGAATAATTTTTTTTGCTAGTTTTAGTTGCAATTGTACTTTTTTATATGCTGAATTATCATAATCTAAAATTTTTGATATACCTAATTTAGCCAATAAATCACAATTCGCATGTAAACTTGATAACAAATCTGATGTTTTATCATCTGGATTATGTACACTCCAAATTAATGCATACTGATTTGAGTTATCATCTGCATATTTTGGCATTGGCAATAAAGCTAAAATATTGCCTTTATCAAAGAATTGATAAGCATTTCCATAGTGAGGATTATTAGATTGCAAAACAGAGGTAATGGCATAATGATTATATAAAGACTCTATATAATTCGGATTAATACTATGATTAAATGCATTTGCATCAATTTGCGTACAAATCAAATTATCTACACTTATCATATTTAAACTATGCAATGAACTTGCATTTATATATGATTCATAAGTGATATGCTGTCTTGGTTTACCATCAAAATTATCAATGTAATCAACTTTAGCTATTTTACCCTCTATTTTTTTTAATAATGGCATAAAACTAAGTGCAATATCCAAGATATTATCTAAATCTTTAGTTGAAATAATGTAAGCTAGCTCATTTTGTAAAGCATTATAGGCATTTAATTCCAAATCAATATTGGTAGAATTACCCAAATTCATGGATAATACTTCTTGTACATGATTTTCTGGAAGTAAATTCCATAAATTTAATTTAGTTAAAAGCTCAACACTACTTTTTGATAATGCAATCGGACGATTAACGGGGGAGTAAGCATTTGCTATCCATGTGATTTCATGTTTAGTATTTTGTAGTAAACCAAGCAAAAGAGTTTTTGCTACAATTGAATTACCATAAACAGCAATATGCATAATATATTTCTTTAGTTTAGTATATAGCTAAGGCATAATAAATTGGCAATATTTGTTGTCCTAAAAATTACTCCTAGATGTACTATTTGTTCTATCTTCGTCGTAATTTTAGCGTCCGCCTCTATGATACGAAGCGTGAGCTTGCGAACAAAATATTCTACCCTAGCTATTATATTATTCAGTAATATTCTTCTCTTTTAATAAAGCTTGCAATTCGCCAGATTGATACATTTCATACATAATATCTGAACCACCAACAAACTCGCCTTTTATGTAAAGCTGTGGAATAGTTGGCCAATTTGAATATTGTTTAATTCCTTCTCTAATTTCTGGGTCTTCCAGTACATTAATATCTACAAAACTAACGCCACAAGCTTTTAATACTTGAATTGCACGCCCTGAAAATCCACATTGAGGAAAACTCTTATTGCCCTTCATGAAAAGAACTATATCATTATTCTTTACTACATCATCAATTTGTTGATTAATTGTCATATTATTCCTTTATTTTTTATAATATATAACGTGATAAATCTTGGTTTTGTGCTAAATCTTTTAGATATAAATCAATTTCTTCAACACCAATACAAACATCTTTATTCGCTAAATTTGGTGCATCAAAAGAAATTTTCTCTAGTAATTTTTCCATTACAGTATATAGACGCCTTGCACCTATATTTTCAATACTTTCATTTACTGAATGTGATATTTCTGCGATTTTTTGTATTGAATCATCTGAAAAAGTTAAGGTTATGCCTTCAGTTAAAAGCAAAGCTTTATATTGCTTAATTAAGCTTGAGTCTGGCTCAGTTAGTATTGCTTTGAAATCATCAATTGATAATGAATTTAATTCAACACGAATTGGAAAACGACCTTGTAATTCAGGTATTAAATCCGATGGTTTAGATAAATGAAAAGCACCTGAAGCAATAAATAAAATATGATTTGTATTAACCATTCCATATTTAGTTGTTACTGTCGTACCTTCAACTAATGGCAGTAAATCTCTTTGTACGCCTTGCCTAGAAACCTCCCCGCCATTATTATTCCTAGTGGCAATTTTATCTATTTCATCTAAAAACACAATACCATTTTGCTCTACATTATGTAATGCTTGTGCTTTTATCTCATCTTCATTGACTAAAGCACCTGCTTCTTGCTCAATTAAAATTTTATATGCTTGTTTAATTGGCAAAGTTTGTTTAGCTGTTTTATGTGAAGCACCGAATAAATCTTTTAATTGGTCTAAGGTATCTTCCATACCTGGTGGTACAAGTATACCTTCTGTTTTTGGATTAGAAACTTTTACATCAATAGTGATTTCTTTATCATCAAAACGCCCTTCTCTAAATTGCTTACGCATTAACTGGCGTGTGCTACTTTCTTCTTTATTGCTATCTGCAGCACTACTATTTATAGAATTAGAATTACTAGATGCATTTGTTGGCAATAATATGTCTAAGATTTTTTCTTCTGCTTTATATTCCGCAATACTTTGATTTTTGTGTACAGCGATTTTACGCTCTTGTTTAACTGCTATATCAATTAAATCACGAATAATTGTATCTACATCTTTACCAACATAACCTACTTCTGTAAATTTGGTTGCTTCTACTTTAATAAATGGAGCATTTGCTAATTTAGCCAAACGTCGAGCAATTTCTGTTTTACCAACGCCTGTTGGTCCTATCATCAAAATGTTTTTTGGAGTAATTTCTGTACGCATTTGCTCTGACACTTGTTGTCTACGCCAACGGTTACGCAAGGCAATTGCTACTGATTTTTTTGCATTTGCTTGCCCAATGATAAATTTGTCTAATTCAGAAACAATTTCTGCAGGAGTCATAATAGATGTCATATTTAACGATTCTAATAAGAATATTTAATTATAACATAATAATTAGAAATTAGAATTAAGATAGAATTAAGTATAATTTATCCGTTTGCTTTTTATATAATTTTTTGATTTTAACCTAAAAAGCTAAATATTAATCTCTATTTTTATCTTCAACCCATGCACAAAATAGTTGATTTGAATTTTTATTTATATCATCATGTCCTAACTGGCTTAATGCTGATTTAAATGCACTTTCGTAACTATCAAATTCTTCAGGTTTATCATGCAATGAATTTAAAACATAGTATTTATTAACACTATCGCTATCATTTGATTTTTGAATTGTTAAATAATGACCATGACTAAAATCACCTTCGCTTTGACTGCTTAATAAATTTTCATGAGATGATAAAATCACTCCTTTATTTTTTATCAGTTCTTCTGTATGTTTTGTATTTAATTCTTGTTGATATTTTTTAACCCCATCAACAAATCCCTCATATGTTATACCTAGTAAACCTTGTATTTGCTTTAGATAAGAATCATCTACATCAGATTTTTGATGTACATCTTTTAAAATATCTTTTATTTTTTATTTTTGTTCTGCACTTACATCACGATATAAAACCAATTCACTTCCTTGATAATATATTCTATCTTTATCTAAAAATATTGATAGAGGCAATTCTTCACTACCATGAATTTTTCCATCTATGCCAATTGAATAGCGAGAAAATATCTCAATAGATTTACTTAAATCAATACCAGAACCCTCTACATCACTGCTAAATGAACGTAATATATCATATGAAGGCTTAATATAATCTATTAATTTTGCTGTCAAATCTTTTGCATTATAAATATTAAACAATTTTGATAATATATCTTGATATGGCTTAAATTCTTGTTCTGTAATATTAAAATTATCCTGTTTAAAAATACCATCTTCTGGCTTAGAATTTTCTAGTTTATCAATAATAAATGATACTGCTTTTTTAGCCTCATTTGGCATATTATCAACACTTAATATATTAGTTAAATTTCTAATTAAAGAATCATAAGTATCAGCATCATAATTTTTTGATAGTATATCTATACAATCCTTAAATGATGAATTTTGGAAATAGTTCTTTAATGAAGCAATTCCACAGTAAAGGCTTTTTTGCTTATGGAATATAATATCTTTATTATTTATATCTACTTTTTGCGTATAATCATCAAATTTTTTCCAAGTCTCTTCTGTTGGAAGATTAAAGTTTTTCATATCACGAATAAATTTCACAAATTCTCTTTCTAAAACCGTAGATGGTATAATAATATCTTATTTTACTTGAGCCGGCTCTTCCATACTTGGAATAACTTCAGTTGAAATATTACTTAATCTACCTTTTTGAAAACTGATGCTTTTCTTAATACTATCCAATAAATCTTGCTTAAACTGAGGAGATATACTTGAATTTTCTTCAGGCTGTTCTTTAATATCTTTTTTTAGCTCTTTTAAACTCTTCAATACAAAGTAATTTTTTGGTATTATATATTCAGATTTAAATTTAGCTTTATCTTGCTGTTCTTCCGAATTAGATAAATTTTTAGCAACTTCTTTTAATTGCAAAACATAACGAATTTGTGTGGATAATATATCAATATTACTTAATTTATGCTCTTTATTACTGCTTACATCTGTTAAATTTTCAAATCCTGCTATTTGGCTTAATAAAGATTTTACATATTCTTTATACTCTGGTTTATCAGATATATTTGCTAGATTTAATGTTATTTGAGATGTTAGATTACTCATTATTTCAGATGCATTTACAATTTCTGAATTGATTTTTTTACTTACATCATCTTTATTAATTTTAGGCAATAAATCTCTAAAATGCTCGTAATCTTTACCAAATTGGCTAATTAAATCATTCAATTTATCGTGTTCTGTAGAAGATGAATTAACATCTACATTAAAAGAATCATCTAAATTTTGTTTAGTTGCTAAATGTTGTTTATATGCCTGAACTTCATGCTGAAACATCAAATAAATTTGTGCAGCTTTTTTTGCATTTTGTGGTGTTGGCTTACCCAAGCTTAATAGTTGCTGATGTAATTCTGTTACTACTTCATTTTGCTTAGTATTTATACTAGCGATTGAATTTACACATTTATTCTTAAATTCTGTAATCGTTTTTGGTAACTTCTCTACACCAGAAGATGCAATACTACCCGATGATGAGCTATCTACAGGTAAATCTTTTTGTGAGTCCAATCCAGATGAAGATAAATCATGTTTTTTAGGCAATTCTGTAGGCGTAGTTGATGGAGTAGGTGCGTAAATAGGAGTTGCTATTGGAGAAGGCTTTGAACTTGGCTGACTAGAATCAACACCATTATCGCCTTTGGTTAAAGGCTGATTTTCTTTAGTTTGTACTTTGTTACCATTACCGCTATTAGCATTAGATGGATTATCTAAGTTATCCAAATCATCTTTAAGTATATAAAAACCTGATTTTTTAGCTGTAGAATCTGCAGTTTTAACCATAAATAGCCTTGTAAGTAATGTAGCACTTATAAAAAAATTATACTTTCATTTTAGCATATTTTAAGATATTTTAGTAAATATATTTTATTATTTTATAATGGAATATTACAAAACAAAAAATATCTTGATAAGTAATAATATAAGATAATTAGATGATGTTTAATAAATGTAGTGAATTGACAAATTAAGCTGATAAAAACTCATCATATATTGAGTAAACCTCATAAAATATAGTAGACTGATGAATTATAAAAACCTTATATCATCATGTTTAGCATAGAATTTTTCCCACCAAAAACCCAAGTTGGCTTTGATAAAATAGAAACAACAATAAATTTATTAAATAGCATAAATCCACAATATTACTCTGTAACATATGGTGCTGGAGGCTCTACACAACAAGGAACACATAAAACAGTTGAAATTTTACGCAAAAAAAACTTAGATGTTGCTCCTCATTTATCTTGTGTTGGAAGCTCAAAGCAAGAATTAACTGAACTAATTTTACAATATAAAGAACAAGGAATTAAACGCCTTGTAGCATTAAGAGGTGATTTACCGTCTGGCATGGGTAGGTTTGGAGAATGTCGCTATGCTAGTGATTTAGTAGAATTAATCAGGGAAATAAGTGGAGATTGGTTTCACATCGAAGTAGCTGCCTACCCAGAAATGCACCCACAAGCTCATAGCCCGCAACAAGATTTACAGAATTTTATTCATAAAGTAAAAGCAGGTGCGAATAGTGCAATTACACAGTATTTTTATAATTCTGACTCATACTTTAGATTTGTAGATGAATTAGCCAAACAAGGAGTAAATATACCAATTATTGCAGGAATTATGCCAATTAATAATTATTCACAGCTTGCTAGATTTTCAGATGCATGTGGAGCAGAAATACCACGCTGGTTACGTTTAAGATTACAGCATTATTACGATGATGTAGATAGCATGCGTGAATTTGCAACTGATGTTGTAGCTGATTTATGCCAAAAACTAATTGATAAAAATGTAGCAGGCATTCATTTTTATACGCTTAATCAACCTGAACCAACATTAAAAGTATTTGAAAAATTAAATATTACGCCAAAGCATAAATACAATAACAATGGTACATCAGCGTTTGTATAGCTTTTATAATATGTTTATCTAAAGATAAAAAGCATAAAACAGAAATTTTACAATTAATGCCTTATGCTTTTTTAGGTATTTTTAACTTAGTTTTTATTTTACGCTGTCTATAAATTTATTTCTAAATTAATAAATAAAACAGCATAAAAATATATTACTTAGTAATTATGCTTGCATTGCTTTGATTGCAGCAGCTAATCTAGCTTTATGTCTAGCAGCTTTGTTTTTATGGAAAATATTTTTATCTGCAATTGTATCAATTGTTTTTTGTGTTTGTGGGAATAATTCTAAAGCAGCTTTTTTATCGCCTTGCTCGATTACTTTTAATAAATTTTTAATAGCAGTACGAAATCTAGAACGTAACATAGAATTGATTTGGTTACATTTCGCTGCTTGGCGAGCACGTTTACGTGATTGAGCTGTATTAGCCATGTGTTTTCCTTATACTTAAATAAAAATGAATGTAAATATATATTGTGCTAGAGACACATAGCACGCTAAAAGTAGATTATAACATGATATGATAAACATGTGAATATATCTGATATTTTAATTAGATGGTATTCACAACTTTTGTAACTCAATAAATACTACTTAATCAAATGTTGTATTTTTCCAGCAATTCCTCTCCACTTATCTGCATCTGGCATTGCATCTTCTTTTTTAGTGATACTTTCCCATTTTTGCGATAATTCAGCATTTAATTGAATAAATATCTGTTGTTCTTGAGGCACATCATCTTCTGCAAAAATTGCATTTTCAGGACATTCAGCAACACATACAGCACAATCAATACATTCATCTGGGTCAATTACTAAAAAATTTTCACCCTTACGGAAGCAGTCAACAGGGCATACATCTACGCAATCAGTATGGCGACATAGGATACAGTCTTCAGTTACAACATGTGTCATAATTCACCTTTAATAGTTATTATGTGTATATTTTATCCTAAAATGCGTTTTGTAGCCATAAATTCTATGTTAGAATGCTATAAAAATATTTTATATAAATATATATAAGCTAGTTGATTATAAGTTTAATTAATATAATAAGTAATGAGGAAATAATGGAATATCAAACTTGGGTATGTTTAATTTGTGGTTGGGTTTATGATGAAGAACAAGGTTGCCCAGAAGATGGCATAGTTGCAGGCACAAAATGGGCTGATGTGCCTATCAATTGGATGTGTCCAGAGTGTAATGCTAGAAAAGAAGATTTTGAAATGATGGCTATTTAGTTTAGTCAATATATAATTTTAGAGCATTTTATACAGATAAATATACCTGCTTTAGCAGGTATAAATGATAATACTTTAGCATACATATCATTCTGCATGTACTAGAATAACATTTTTTAGACAAAATCTTGTAATTAGATATTTTTATAGAAAATTTGTTTATTTTAAAAACCTAAAAAATAAATATTTTTATTTTAATAAAATCAATAACAAATTAGATTTGTGTAAATAAAGATACGACTTTAAGATTAAAAACTTGTTTTTTTTATTATATCATTTTAAAATTTACACCTTTGTACGTTGCTACGCAATATAAAAAATTTCATGATACTACTTTATAAAATCATAAGTTATCTACTTTTACCTTTCATTTTATTACGCTTATGTTATAAATCAAAACAGCATAAAGGATACTTACAAAACATTGATGAAAGATTTGGGATTTATACACAAGAAAAATTACCTAAAAACAAGCCATATATCTGGGTTCATGCTGTTTCAGTAGGCGAAACCAAAGCCTGTCAAACATTAATTCAAGAATTAGTTTTAACATATCCAAATCATAATATTCTACTAACCAATACCACTCCTACAGGTAGAGATATCGCAAATCAAATTTTTTCAGAATTTATACAAGATAAGAGACTATATCAATCGTATCTACCCTACGATGCACCATTACTTGTAAGTAGTTTTCTTCATTATGTAAAGCCCGTATTTGGAATTATTTTAGAGAGTGAAATTTGGCCAAATTTACTACTTGAGGCTAAAAAGAAAAATATAAAATTAGTATTAGCAAATGCGAGAATGTCTCCTAAAAGCTATAAAAGAATGTCGTATTTCAAAAGCCATGTTACAAAACTACTTTCTTGTTTTGATATAATTGCAGCTCAAACACAGGTAGATTTTGATTACTACAAGGAATTAGGTGCAAAAAATTTAGCACTTATGGGTAATTTAAAATTTGATTGTTTGCCAAGTAAATCCTTTGCAGAAAAGGCTAATTACTTTAAAAATCATGATTCTAGCGTTTTATTTACCAATTCTAAACAAATTGCATTACTTGCTAGCACAAGAGAAGGCGAAGAAGAAATTTTAATTCAAGCTTGGCTTAATGCTGAAAAACCTTGTAATTTAATTGTGTTGCCAAGACATCTACACCGATTGCAAGATATTAAAAAATATTTACAAGAAAAAGAAATCAACTATACTTTACGTACAGACCTTGAAAAAGTGTTTAGCAATAATGAAAAACATGACCATGAAATCATACTAGGCGATACTATGGGAGAAATGCCATTTTATATTGAATTATGTGATATTGTTGTCATGGGTGGAAGTTGGTTACCATTTGGCGGACAAAATATTTTAGAGCCAGCAATGCAAGGCAGAGTTGTACTAGTAGGCGAACATACTTACAATTTCTTAGAAGCCACGAAAAAGGCAGTAGAGATGCAAGCATGCTTTAGATTTAGTAGCCCTAATGATGCATTCAAAAATATGAATGAAATTTTGCAAAATAGCAAACAATTGGAAGCTAATGCATTAAGATTTGTTGAAACATACCAAGGTGCCACTAAAAACCTAATGAATATCATAAAAAAATATGCAACATAATCTGATAATTGAATTAATTAAAATTGTTAGCACTGAAAATGTAATTTCACAAAATATTCCTCCAGAGTATTGCCAAGATTGGAGAAAAAACTTTACAGGATATCCATTAGCACTTGTTTTCCCTAAAAATGTGCAACAAATATCAGAAATTGTAAAAGCTTGTAATAAGTATAATATATCAATTATTACACAAGGTGGTAATACTAGCCTGTGTGGCGGTTCAGTTACGGATAAAAGTAGAACACAGGTTTTAGTAAATCTTAAATATTTGAATAAAATTAAAAATATTAATGTAAGTAATAGTTCTATTAGTGTAGAGGCAGGCTGTACTTTAGAGCAAGTGCAAAATACAGCAATTAAACATAATATGCTATATCCACTATCTTTACCATCAGAAAAGTGGTGTACAATTGGCGGAAATCTTTCAACTAATGCAGGCGGAGTTGCTGTTTTAAAGTATGGAAATAGTCGACAACTTTGTTTAGGATTAGAGGTTGTTATGGCTGATGGTAGCATATACAATAGCTCTCATCATCTCTATAAAAATAATATGGGATATGACTTAAAACAAATGTTTATAGGGGCTGAAGGTACGTTAGGTATCATTACAAGTGCAAGTTTACGTTTATATCCTTTACCTCAAAAGTACTATGCTGTTTGGATTGGAATTGATAATTTTGAACAAGCAATTAATTTATTCAAGTATATTCAAAGACATTATGCACATGCAATTAGCAGTTTTGAAATCATGAATAAAACTAGCATAGAATGTGTAGCATCAGTATTTAAAGATAAAATTGAAATTATTGATTCAAATAATAACCTAGAAAAATATGAATGGCATGTTTTACTAGAATTAGAAGAACATGGCGAAGTAATTGGTGGAAACCTTAAACAAAAACTCCAAAAAGTTGCAGATAATTTAATTTATATTGAAGAATATGCATTACACATAAGTGATAATAATAAAAGTAAATTATGGGATATTAGACATAGCATTCCGTTAGCTCAAAAAGAATTAGGCGGTAACATCAAACATGATATTAGCTTGAATTTAGAAAATATTGCAGATTTTGTTAAAAATATACCAAAAAAACTACTAAATATAGACCCTAAAGCTAAATTTGTAGTATTTGGGCATATAGGCGATGGCAATTTGCATTATAATGTATCTAGTGAGCTTAAGTATAAACATAAGATACAAGATTGTATTTACAATGCTGTTTTAGCAAGTGGCGGTTCGATTGCTGCCGAACATGGTATTGGTAGATTAAAGCCAATGATATTACGTAGTAGCATTACAGATATTGAATACAATTTAGCAAAGAATATAAAACAGTGTTTAGACCCAAAAAATATACTGAATCCTCATATAATTTTTAACGAGACATTATAAAAAATAATAATATGGCAAACAAATCTTACAAATTCATGCAACTTACGGGTTATTTAGGTGTTTTTTTATTGTTAATATCAACGATATTACCTATTCATGATAACCCTATCCCAACGCTTCAAGTTGAAATCGTGTGTGCTGTTGGCTTGTTTATTCTATGCCTTAATTTTTATAATCATAAAGATTTTGCATTAAGATTAGTTGATGATATTAATCCAAATGATAAGTATAAAATCTTCCCACGAATACCAAAAATTGCAATTATGCCCATGTTGTTGAGTATGGTTGCGATTTATCATATTGCTGTATATAACCATTTTTCAAGTACAGTAATGATGAATAGTATTGTATTTGCTTACTGTATTTGCATGTTTTTAGCTATATCAGTTGCGTACAACTTAAGAATTAAAGGATATAATTTATTTAACACTTTAGCCTATGGTTTAGTATTTATTGGCGTCATAAATTTTATAATTATGGCTTTACAAGCACTTGGTTTAGCTGAAGGTGTAAATATAGCAGTTTATAATTTCACCAATAAAATTAATCCACGTCTAGCTTTAGATACAATCATGTCAGCACCTGTAAATACTGTAAATTTAAGACCATTTGGTAATCTAAATCAACCTAATCATATGGTAACGATTATTGCATGGTCAATAATTTCATGGATATATATTGGGTTTAATTGTTTGCATAAAAATAATAATATTAGTTTATATAAAAAATACGCTTACTTCGCAATTGGTTTGTTACTATGTATAGCACTAGTACTACCAGCATCAAGGAGTATATATTTACATATGTTAACTTTTGCTGTCGTGTTTGTACTGTACTATAAAAATGTAGAAAATCAAAAATCTGTTTTACTGGTTGCAAGCTTTGTATTTGTTACTATAATTGCATCAATATATTTTATATCTGTAGCAAAATATAGTTATAAATTACCGATTGCAACGCTTTTAGAAAGAAATGAAAATACTGAATTAGCAAATAATTTACGTAGCATTTTGCGTCAACATGGTTGGATAATGTTTAAGCAAAATCCAATATTTGGTGTAAGTTATGGTAATTTTTCTTGGGCTCAATTTATTAATTCTAGCCTAGCACCAAACGGCGAAATCGCAAATAGTAGTCATAATATTATAATTGATTTACTTGCTAAAACTGGTATAGTTGGTTTATTAATTTGTTTTGTGCCTGTTTTAATGTGGACTATTCAGCGTTTAAAGTCATGTTTAAGTTCATCAAGAGAATACTTTAATAGCAGTACACAAATTTTTGCTTTAGGAATTATAGCTTGCCTTATCGGGCATTCAATGCTTGAGTACCCACAAAATTACTTATTCTTTTTAATTCCAGCATGTTTAGTAATTGGATATACAAGCACAAACTATATATCATTTTTGAAAAAAAGCCGTGTAATTCTCTCAAGCTTATTATTACTGGCTGTTTCTTACACAACAATTATTAGTATTGATTTTAAATCAATAACACAACCAAGAAGACCATACGAAACGGTACAGGCATTTATACTATACCCTTATTCTGATTATCAAACTATAGCAACTTTACGCCCTGAATATATTGATAAAGTTTTTTTACGCATTCATTTGAATATGGCAGAAAATGCTAGCCATTTTTTATCATCTCCACCATCTATGAAAAACTATATTATTTTGCTTGCAATTGATGGGCAATTTAATAAGGCATTATCAGTTTTAGATAATATATTAAATTTTGTGAATATACCAAATAAAAAAGAATATATTGCGAGCATTTACAATTTGACTCAAGATAAATTTTTAAAAGCAGATAAAAATATGCAAAAATTTGCTATAATGCTTAAAGAAAAACATCAGCTTTAGGCTTATATAGCTAATTCTCTATTTTCTGGCATCGTTGTTGTACTTAAAAATCCTCCTAGCTGTACTATTTGTACTATCTTCGTCAGATTTTTTGCCTACGCCTAGATGACAAAAATTATAAAACCAGCTATAAAATAGCATAAAGAATTATAATAAATATGCAAGATAATTTCATTTTAGGGCAAAGCATAGCAAAAACGGAGTATATTCAACAGTATAATCCTAGTTTGCTTTTCCCAATCCCAAGAAGTATTAAACGAGAAGAATTAGGCATTATAAATAATAATGTTTTTTTTGGTGTAGATATTTGGAATGCTTACGAATTTTCTTGGCTTAATGCAAAAGGCAAGCCACAAGTAGCTATCATAGAATTTATATTTAGTGCAGATAGTATCAACATTATTGAATCTAAATCATTCAAATTATACTTAAATTCTTTCAATCAAACTAAGTTTAACAGCATTGATGAAATTAAGCATACTTTGCAAAAAGATTTAAAAAATGCATGCCAAGGTATGGTAAGCATAAAAATTATTCAGCCACATGAATTTGATATTGAGTTTAAAAACCAACTTATAAGCCCACAGGGACTATGCCTTGATAGATTAGATATTGAAATAGAAGAATATAACCCTAATACATCTTTTTTAAATCTAGCCAGCCAAGATAAAGTTGAAGAGGTTTTATACTCCAACTTATTAAAAAGTAATTGCCTTGTTACAGGACAACCTGATTGGGCAAGCGTTCAAATTGGTTATAGCGGTTGTCAAATTGAGCAAGAGGGACTACTAAAATATTTAATCGGCTTTAGAAACCATCAAGAATTTCACGAGCAATGTGTTGAAAGAATTTTTTGTGATATTATGAAAACATGTAAGCCTAGTAAATTATACGTTTATGCACAGTATACAAGGCGTGGCGGGCTTGATATTAATCCATTCCGTAGTAATACAAATATGCATATGCCAGCCTTCAAAAGGCATGCAAGGCAATAATATATCATGATTATTGGACATATTCCTGCAGGATACATTTTTGCTAAATTAAGTTATATGCACTTTTATAAACATATACAAAATTATAAATACTTTACATTTTTTAGTATTTTTGGCTCTATAGCACCTGATTTAGATATGTTTTATTTTCATTTGGTTGACCATGGCAAGATTCATCATCATAAGTATTTTTCACACTATCCAATTTTTTGGTTAGCACTTATGTTAATTTCATCAATTTTTCTATTTAATAAAAATTTACGTAGAAAAATTGGCATTAATGCTTTTACATTTTCATTATGTGGGTTTATACATATTTTACTTGATAGCATTGTTGGCGATATTTGGTGGCTTGCTCCATTTGTAGATAAACCATTTGCAATAGCTCAAGTACCTGCATTATATAAGCCATGGTGGTTAAATTTTATCTTTCACTGGTCATTTGGCATAGAATTATTGCTAGCTTTAATTGCAGTGATTTTGTATAAATATTCTAATAAAAAATAGCTTTTATATTTGACTAAAAATATCTTGAGCAATAAAGTTTAGTATAGAATCTCTTTCACCAATAGTTGGAAGAATTTTAAGATTAATATCATCTGATACTTGATTATCAAGTTTAAATTTATCAATTATATTGATTAAATCACGCTCAATATGCCCACCCTTACCTAAAAAAATGGGGCAAATTGTAATATCTTTGCAATTATGTGTTTGAATAATTTTGCTTAAAGTATCATCTAAACTTGGTTGCATTAATTCCAAAAATGCTAATTCAATTATCGCATCTGGATTCATCTCTCTCATTTTCTCCAGCAAATTATCAAACGGCTGACGCCAGCTCAAACGCCTAGAACCATGTGCAAATAGAATAATAGACTTTTTTATCATATTTTTTATATATACAATAATATTGATTACATAAATTTTAAACCACATAGTAAAATTATTCCAAAAATAATTCTATACCATGCAAAACTTACAAAACTATGGCTTGATACATATTTCATTAGCCATTTTATGCATAACCAAGCTGTTATAAAAGAAACTAAGCTACCAATTAGCAATAGTATTACTACATCTGAATTTAGTGCATCTCTACTTTTATAAACATCATGCAAACTTGCACCAAAAATAATTGGGATAGCTAAAAAGAATGAAAATTCAGTTGCTATAACTCTAGGTACACCTAATGCCATTGCACCAATTATGGTAGCTCCTGAGCGTGATGTTCCAGGGATTAGTGCTAAACATTGCATTAAACCTATTTTAATCGCTGTTATTAT
>JBJOQB010000093.1:0-6687 GCA_046050125.1 Pseudomonadota bacterium | reverse complement strand
TAATTTGGTAAAATCTTTTTTCTTCCAAAGAGTCCAACACTTTTAATAATTCAGGTACTAAGGGTAGAAAGCTTTCAATTCTATTATTTGAAGCTATTAATGTAATGACGCTTATTGGTAATAATGTTTCATTTTGTTGATACTGCATATTTTTATCGCCACTGATAAGTACATCAAATTCTACAGATGCAGTTTTAAGCAAATTTCCATTCACTAATCCACCCCAACCCATTTGTACAACTGTACGTACAAAATGTCCAGAAAGTAAAAAACCTAATTTTCTAGGTAAGGATTCATCAAGAAGTATACGCATTTTTTAACATTGCCTTTAAAGCATCTTCTAAAGTAGCTATTGCTTTTTCTTTGGTTACAGATGGGAACTCATCTAAGAATTCATTTATATTATCCCCTGCTTCTATATATTCAAATAAAATACGAATAGGTACCCTAGTACCAGAAAATACAGGAGTGCCATTCAATATATTAGGATTTATAGTTACTGATTCCATATTTAACGCCAAGATAATATTATATAAGTCTAGTATATGCTATATAAATTTATTAAAACACCCCAAAATATACTAATAATTATTTAGCTATATAGTGATATTTTATGCTGCCCACTCTTGTAACATTTTTTTGAGCATAACTAAGCTTACAGGTTTTTTGTGCTGTAATGAGTACATATCCAAGGCATCAAGTACATCAATTAAGCTATTCATGTCGCTGTAGGTATTTTCTAGCAACCATTCTACAATTTCCTTGTTAAGAATAATTCCACGAGCTTTTGCATTGTTAATGATAGCTTGTTTTTTATCGCCTTCTTTTAATGCGTGGAGTTGGTATACCAAACCCCAGCCCATGCGAGTTCTAACATCTTCTCTGAGTTTTAAATCACGTGGGGCATAATTACCTGTGGTTACAATTGCACTGTTTGGTTTATTGCGGATTTCGTTAATTAGATTAAAAACAGAAATTTGCTGGTCTTCACACATTAGATGAATATCATCAACGCAGTAAATACAAGGCTTATCAATAATTGTGAAATCATCAAGGCGGTTGTAGCTGGTTAAGTAAATTGAAGCAATGCCATTTTGCATAGCATCAGCATTTAATCCGTGTAATAAGTGAGTTTTGCCACTTTCCTGCTCGCCCCAAATGTATACCATGCGTGATGGAGATTTTGAAAATGGCTTATTTACAAGGCTATGTAAAATAGCGATAACTTCCGCATTTGCTCCAATTGCAAATGTGTCGAAGGTGTGTAAATTGTGTCCTATGCCTAAATCTAGGGCTAACTGTTGTATCTGTGTCATTGCTTATCGCATTAAATTATGCTGGTTTGTATGCAAAACTATAAATATAAAACTATAAATATTACAAATATATTATAAATATTTTTTATCATTTTGTATTATCGCTATTTTACATTTATATTGTATCTATATTTAATTTATATAAGAAAATAATCTAAATAAGATGCATAAATGCGACATATTAGCTAAGTGTTGCGATAATATCTATAACATTCTTTAGTAACTAATTGCAAAATCCCCGCTAATGGCAAGGCAAATAACATGCCTACAAAACCCAGTAATTGACCAAACACAATTAAGGCAACTATCACGGTTATTGGGTGTAGACCGATACTCTCGCCAATTAAACGAGGGGTTAAAATAAAGCTTTCTAAAAGCTGACCTATACTATATATTAGCACAATATATAAAATATGTGCAGTAAAACCATACTGTAAAACGCCGATTAACACCGCCAAAATAAAGCCAAATGCAAAACCAACATATGGAATTAACACAGCACATGCAGTAAATAATCCGATTACGGTTGCCTTGTCAAGACCTATAAAATTTAAGCAAATTGTATAAAAACAAGCTAGACAAAAGATTAAATAAACTTGTCCTTTAGTATAAGCTGACATTAATTTATTAACATTAGCTACAAAATGGCTAATCTGAGGACGAAATTTTTTCGGTATCAATAATGATGATTTTAGTTTGATTTTTTGCCAATCTAATAAAAAATAAAATGATATTACGGGTAATAAAATAATATTAGTAATAATATTTGAAATAAATCCGCTCGATTTCTGAAGCCATAACATGATTATATTTGCAATATTTTTAGCTTGCGTTGGGATTTGTTGTTTGAGTAATGTGATAATACTAACTTGGTTTAAATCAACGCCAAAGTAAGCAAATACAGGGCTTAATCTTTCTTGTGCTTGTATTAAAATATTTGAATAATTTTGCGATAGCTTACTAAATGCATGTCCAAGTAATGAACTAAAAAGTAAACCCAATAAAACAACTATGCAGATAAATAAACATAGCACCAAAAATGCCCCTAAAGCTTTGGGTATTTTAACTGCTTCAAGCTTTCTTTGTATTGGTTGCAATAAATATGCCACAATAAAGGATAAAATAACGGTAATCCACAAGCTGGCAAAAGTGTAAGTTAGAAATATTATTGTAATAATAATCGCTGAATATACGCCAATTTTCTTGTAATTTTTATATTTCGTATAATTAAGATTATCTTTATCTAAGCTTCCTTCATTTATATCCATACTTTGCCCTATATTTGAATAATTGTATATATTCTACAAAATATTTGGCATAAACTATATATCTAACTAAACACTACGATAAAAAATACGAAAGCACACACCTAAATTATTCCAATATTCAACTATTTGTTCTAAGCATTCTAAAAATGTTATCCAAGAATCTTTAAATGTAAATTGATTAGGAATATTATCCAAATACCAAATAAAGCCATTACATAGTTTATTATGCTTATTTTTATGGTAGTTAATTGTATTATTTTCAATAAAAGCATCAATTTTTTTGCCTCTTAAGCATTTATTATTTAATATCTTATTTATTTCTTTGATTATATCTAATGTAGTTGGTTTGGTATTTGCACAGTCTGAATATACAAAATTATATTGATATATTTTAGAAAATTGGGCTAAACTAGTACTATTCCAGTTCTTGATAGAACCTATGTAATTTCTAGGCACTAATCTTAATGTATTATGCACATAATAGTTATAGTTTTTAGTGTGATATTGCGACAATATACTATAGGTTTTTGCAAGATGTAACATAGTTTACTTTATCCATATTTATTAAGTGTATAGATAAAAGGTATTTAATCTATACAGTTATTTTGCATTATATTGCTTGTAGTGTTAAATACTACATAAAAATCACAAAAAAATAAATATATTAAGTGAATTATTAACAATCGTTTGCAATCAGTAATAAACCTTTAACAATTATTTACAATTGACATGAATAATAATCAAAAAATAGCTACAAATATTGAATACTTAGCCTCAATCCCATATTTAGATATGCCATATTTACATAATGTTAGTGGAGAAATTGCAGTTCTTGGCTCAAAAAGTATTAGCAATCGAGCTTTACTGCTAGCGAGTGTATGCAAAAATAGCACAAATATTCATGGTTTGCTTCATTCAGATGATACTAAAGTAATGTTAGATGCATTAAAAATTTTGGGTGTAGATGTAAATATTGACCAAGAAAAAAATATTATTACCATAAAAGGTAATGGCACAAAGTACCCGAATCAACAAGCAAATTTGTTTATGGGTAATGCTGGCACAGCAATGCGACCTTTAACAGCAATGCTGGCTTGCATGGGGGGAGAGTACACTCTTCATGGAGTACCCCGTATGCATGAGCGTCCAATTAAAGATTTAGTTGATGGATTAGCACATATTGGTGCAAATATTGAATATTTAAATAATGATGGTTATCCGCCAATTAAAATACTAAGTCCTAATTTTGATTTTACTAAAAAAATCATGATTAAAGGTAATGTATCTAGTCAATTTTTATCTAGCTTACTTATGGCAATTCCTACATTAGGCGCAGAACAAGATATTAAAATTAATATTGATGGCGAGCTAATTTCAAAGCCTTATGTATATTTAACTTTGGCGGTTATGCAAAAATTTGGTGTGAATGTAATACATAATTTAGATGATGCACAAAACAATTATTTAATTATACCCAAAGATAGTATTTATATCAGCCCAAGTGATTTTTATGTTGAGGGAGATGCTTCATCAGCTTCTTATATGATAGCTTCAGGTGTAATTGCAGGAAATGAAAGCATAACCGTTACAAATGTAGGTAAAAATAGCATACAAGGGGATATTGCTTTTGTTGATGCACTAAAGCAAATGGGGGCAAAAATTGAGCAGAATGAATTTACTACAACGGCATATAAAAGTAATTTAGTTGGGGCAGAAATTGATTGTATAGCCATACCTGATGCTGCCATGACTTTGGCTACGGTTGCACTTTTTGCACATGGTTCTACAACTTTATACAATATTGAAAGTTGGAAAGTAAAGGAAACAGACCGCATACTAGCAATGTACAATGAATTAACAAAACTAGGTGCAGTAGTTGAATATTCAAATAATCATATAAAAATTACTCCCCCAGTAAATGATAGTGCTTGGCAACAACCACATCAAGGAATTAATACATATGATGACCATCGTATGGCAATGTGTTTCGCCTTATGTGCTTTTAGTGATAAATTAAATGGCATAAAAATTAATCATCCCGCATGTATTGCAAAAACGTATCCTGAATTTTTTACGCATTTGTATGGTGTTGTGGGTTTGTAGAATAACAGATAATAAAACAAGTTACTATTTTTTTTCTTATTTTTAAAATATGCTAAAATACCCCCTAACTACATTTAGAGGGTTTAAGGCATGTCTCCACAAAATAAATTTAAAATAATAGTTGCAAGCTTTTTCGGGGTTTTTGTTATAGTTATTTTTGTCGCTGTAAATATGCTCGGTGGCAAAAAAAATAAAAATGTTGAACAAGTTGTAAAAAATAATGCTGTAAGTACTACTACTGAAAAATTAGATAATATTAATCATAACAATATTAATAGCTCTAATAATTTAGATAATCCCTCTAATCAAATTAGTCAAAATATACAAACGCCAGCCTTGCCAAATTTAGTAAATACCAATAATTCATCTGAAGTATTTACTAATACAAATGTAAACACTCTTAGTAATACTAGCACTAATAATATTACTAATCATCATCAAGATAATCTAAATAAATTAGCAAATACTACCAATAGTACTAACAATGCTGTTAATATTTCACAATCTACACAGCCAAATAACAATAATCAACCTAATTACAATACTAATACTAGCTTAGTACAACAAACATCTAATCAAAATGAAGAAATAGCAAAGCTTAATCAGCGTATAAAAGACTTAGAAGATAAAATAAATTCACAAAAACAGCCTATAATTAAACAAGTTCCAGTTAAAAAAATAGTAGCAACTAAAAAGCAAGAAAAAAGTCTAAATAATAAAGATGTGCTAGCAGTAGTAGGAGATAGAGCTTGGGCTAAAGATAGTAAAGGCAATGAATATAATGTTGCAAAAGGGGAAAAAATCCCTGAAGGTAATCAAGTAAAATATATCGACAATGAAAATGATGTTATAATTCGTTCATCTACACATTAAATTGGGTAAAAGTATGCAAAAGTATAAAAAAATTCTCTTAAGTTTAGCTATTGTTGCTGTACCCGTAATTTCATGGGCGGTAATTGGTAATAATAAAGATACTAAAGTTAATTCAAATAATCCTAATAATGCAGGCAATACAAGCAATTCAACTATTAGCAAACAAACTCAAGAAAATATCACTAAAGTAATGACAGAAAACCTTGGTGCAAAGGGTACAGTTAATGTAAATCCTAGCCCTGTAAATGGAATTGTAGAAGTTGAGGTTGGTGGTCAGATTGTATATGCAACTCCTGATGGTCGTTATATTTTAGTAGGAAGTATTCTTGATACTAAAAATAAAATTAACTTAACCCAAGAAAAAATGGATAAAAAACAAGCTGTAAGATGGTCTGATTTACCATTATCAGATGCTTTATTCATGCAAAAAGGTAAATTTAGTCAAAAAAGACAAATCGCTATTTTTGCTGATGCAAATTGTGGGTTCTGCAAAAAAATGGAGCAAGAACTACAAAAAGTTGATAATCTAGCTGTACATACTTTTTTAATTCCTATGCTATCAGAGGATTCACTCACAAAAGCAGTTAATATTTGGTGTCAACCTAAAAATACACAGGTTTGGCAAGATTGGATGCTAAACCACAAAACTCCACCACAAGCTATGTCAAACTGTAAAAATCCAATTCAAGCAAATGCAGAGTTAGCACGCAAAATAGGTGTTACAGGTACGCCAGCTATTATATTTGTTGATGGTACTCGTGTAAATGGATTAATGCCAGCTGCTGAATTAACAGCTAAGCTTAATTCTTTAGATAAAAAATAGATATTGTTTAAATTTCCTTGTAATAAATCTATTATCTTTATACATTCATAGATTTTGTCTTTGAATGTAATTCATTTTTATCTAAAAATAAAATTATTCTTATAATAATGTATAATTTAAAGCGTATTAATATGCAAATAATATAATTTATTGGGATTGCCCACTTAAGTTGATTTAAGTAAATTATCAAATAATATTTGTATTAAATTTGCATTAAGTGATACCATACACTTTGCATAAGTCTTTGTTCTACGAATTAATTGTGAACAGTAATGCCTTAATTGAGAATTTAAACTTTCAACTA
>JBJOQB010000092.1:0-2842 GCA_046050125.1 Pseudomonadota bacterium | reverse complement strand
GTTTTTTCATAAGTAAGTGTGGAAATCATTGCCGAGTATCTTATAGATTGTAATTCCATGTGGTCGCCACTATCATTTCTCTTTAGTTCGATTACTACTAAATTTGCTTCTTTATCAATTGCAAGTAAATCAATTCTTCTACGACTATCTTCCCAATCACTAAATTCTTCTGATATTACCAAACAATCAGGTGCAATAACTTCAATATTTTTCTTGATAGCAGATTGCAGATTATGACGTTCGCTAATTTTTTCTTTTACAAAATTAGTTGGAGGAATTGGAGATAAAGAATTATCAGAAAATAGATAAATGGGCATAAAATGTCTCTTATATTTTAGTATATTCTATAATTATATTATAAAATAAGGTTTCTATAGAAAATATATCAAATTATAATTAATTAGCTATAATATTAAAAAGTTTATTCACATAAAGCAAACATATGACTAATATCCTAGAGCATTTAATCAGCAAAAAGAATTTAGATTACGAAACTATGCAATACGTAATGCATGGCATTATGCATGGGGAATACTCATCAGAATGGATAGCATCATTCTTAACTGCAATGCGTATCAAAGGCATCGTAAGCGAAGAATTACTCGCAAGTGTCGTAATTATGCAAAAACTTGTTACTAAAGTTATGCCAAATTCTAGCAATGTAGTTGATGTTGTAGGTACAGGTGGCGATGGTATTCATACTTTTAATATCTCAACTGCAAGCATGTTAGTAGCATCAAGCTGTGGGGCAAAAGTTGCAAAACATGGCAATCGTGGCATATCAAGCAAATCAGGTAGTGCTGATGTTTTAGAGGCATTGGGTGTAAATCTTCAATTAAACCCAAATAATATCGTAGATTGCATCGATAATTTGGGACTAGGTTTTATGTTTGCCCCCAATCATCACCCAGCAATGAAATACGTTGCACCTGTACGTAAAATATTGGGTATACGCACATTTTTTAATGTTTTAGGGCCTTTGACTAATCCAGCAGGAGTTAAGCGAATGCTAATGGGGGTATATTCCCGTGAGTGGCTCGAGCCAATTGCAGGCGTACTTAATCAATTAGGATTTGAACATGCATGGGTAGTATGTGCAGAAAATGGCATGGACGAAATCAGCTCAAGCCTTAACACTTACGTATATGAAGTAACAAATGGCAAAATAAACAGTTTTATGCTTGACCCAACTGAATATGGATTTGCAAAACACGATGTAAAAGAATTATACGCAAGCAATCCCATGCATTCCGCAGAAATTATTACCCAAGTGCTAAAAGGCAGTGAAGGAGCAGCATTTGATATGATATGCATTAATGCTGCAGCAACATTGTATATCGGTGGAATAGTTGAAAGCCTAGAGCAAGGCATAGAATTAGCAAAACTAAACATCAAAAATGGCAATGCTTATAGCAAATTAAAAGAATTTGTACACTACACAAAATCTATGGCAAGTAATTCTGATTTAGCTCTATAAGAAAAATCAACATTAAGAATAATAAAATGATAGAAAAATTACATGAGGTATTTATCCGTTTAATGCTAACTCAAGGAATAGGCACAAGAACAGCAATTAATTTATGCAAAGCACTTAAAGAGGCAGGCTATGAAACAGAGAATTACGGCTTAATATTTAATAATACTAACTTCATTACACAGCTAATAAAATCAGGTTTGCGTTTGAATAAAACACAAATTGATAATTTGCAGAAACTGCCTGCACAACTTGATAAATATATGCATCAGCATAAAACATGGCTAGCTCAATCAGAAAAACATCATTTTATAACAATCTATGATGAATATTACCCGCAAGCATTGTTTGATTTGCCTGACCCGCCAATTGCATTATATGTGAAAGCACAAAAACAAAATTTAGCACAACTTAATCAAATTGGAATATCTGTTGTAGGTAGTCGTCAAGCAACGCCTGAAGGATTAGAAACGGCTTTCAAGTTCTCTAACGAACTATCACAACACGGTTTTCCCATAATTTCTGGTTTAGCTGATGGAATTGATGCAAAAGCTCATGAAGGAGCATTATATGGGAAAAATGCCACTATAGCTGTAATTGGTACGGGTATTGATATTGTTTATCCAAGCAAAAACAAAGAATTATTCAATCAAATTTCTGAATATGGCTGTATAATTTCAGATTTTTTATTAGGAGAAGCTCCAAAACCTGCTAATTTTCCTCGCCGTAATCGCATAATTGCTGGATTATGCAAAGGAATTATCGTTGTAGAGGCTAATATCAAATCAGGTAGCTTAATTACAGCTAGAATTGCTAATGAATTGGGCAGAGATGTTTTTGCAATTCCAAATTCAATCTATGCTACATCAAGTAAAGGTTGCCATGCTTTAATTAAAGATGGGGCAATTTTGCTTGAGTCAGTGCAAGATGTGCTAAATGAATGGTGGATAGATAGCTCAAAAATGGATATAGAAAATACATATATAACCCCTCAACCTCATAATCAAACATCAGCACTACCAAATAAAGAAGTAACGCATACAGAATTTAATAAACCAGCTATTCAATCTCAAGAAAAAAATATTATTAATCCAAATTATAGCGTTGATAGCTTAGAACAAAAAATCATATCTGTAATTGCTTATAATCCAATTTCAATTGATAAAATCAGCGAACTAGTTGGCATTGGTATAAGTATCAGTGAAATACAATCAGCTTTGTTTATTATGGAAATGAATGGAGATGTTGAAAAAGTTGAGGGTGGGGGAATGTATCGGAATATATTCAAGTAAGAAAAAAATTAAACTTGTAAATATTGACCGATTTCTTATGAGATGTTATATTACGACTAGAATATTTTTCATCTAA
>JBJOQB010000091.1:0-7514 GCA_046050125.1 Pseudomonadota bacterium | reverse complement strand
ACACTTTTATCATCTCCACATTTTTTACATATTATCTTCATCTTAATAAAACATTTATTATATCATCAAATTAAGTGGGCAATCCCGTATTATATTTGGCATAAACATAGCATATGTAATGAATTTATAATTTATTTCGTGTATATTCTATACATAATAAATGATTATAATATAATTTTATTAATATTAATTAAACTTTGGAGATGCTTTCATGCCTCAACAACAATTAAGAACAAAACAATCTAGAGTTGCTATAAATGGAATATCACATTTAAATCAAACTAACAGTACAAATGATGCTAATTTAGGTATTAATCCAAATCCTACCAAAAAATCTAGTAATTTAAGGACTAGTTACACAATTAATGAAGAGCCATCAAAAAGCGATGAAAATAGTGATAAAACTACTACTCCACAAGAAGAGCCAGAGATTGGCAGTGTAGAATTTGCACAAATGGTATTTGATAGCAAATTAGGTGATAAAGATAAATATATTAGAAGATTAATAAAGGAAGTACAATCTATTAAAGACAAATTAGATTCAGCAATATCACTTAGTACGCAAATTAATGAAAAGAATTCTGAAATCATTCGTAATCGAGATGTAGAAATTAATAAATTAAAATCAGAAGTACAAAGATTAAACTTAGAGCTACAATTGGCACAAGCTCAATTTAATAAAATATCAAAAAAGAATAAAAGAATAGACGGGGATAAAACACAAATACAGATACAAACTCTTACTAGGCAATTAAAAGTAGCTAATGATGAAAATAGTAGGCTATTAAGTCGATTAAATAGTTCTGATGCACAGGTTAGAAATTTAACATCACAATTAGAGGATTTACAAACTAGACGTGCTAAACTAGAATTAGAAGCAAAAACTCAACCAGCACCTGCTTTAAAAGAGCTAGATATATTAGGACTTACAGTTCTCAAACAGATTTACAAAATCTAGCTACTTTAATAGAGACGCTACAAAAACAAGATTCTTCAAGCAGAATGCAAAGTGCTGGAATTGTACAGCCAATTAAAATTCTATCTAGTTTTATGACAAGAAAATAAAAAAAGATTTACATATAAGCTAAACTTTGATAAATTAAAATATATTTAGATTAATCTACTTACGAATAAATAATTATTAATAAAATTACTGGAGAAATAATATGCCTAAATTGTTGCCTACCCAAAATAAACCTAATCAAAATCTATACAATACCCAAGAATTAGATTTAGATGAAATGTTTGCTGGAATAGATTTAGAAGAAAATGATGTTGGAAATCAACCAATGTCAGCACCACCAACGTTAGATAGACCATATCAACCAACATATCAAGCACAAGATTCAAATGCAACACATGGTGTTATCCCAATTGGAATTGAGCAAAACACACCAAGTTTTAAACCAACGTCATATGATAAACAACAAAAAATAATTGGCGGATTATTAGAGAAAAAACAAGGATATGAGGGATTACTTTTAGCCCAAGATGAAAGTATTTCAAAAAGAGAGGGGAAAGTTTCAGAATTACAAACTAAAAATCAAACAACTCAAAGATTCCTAAGTAATGTAAAATCTGGCATAGATGCATTAAAGGGAACTGATCCAGAGCTACATGGCAAAGTTTTTAAAATGCTAATAGCTAAAACAATTAATCTTAATGGTATTTCTGGACTAAATTTACCACAGCCACCTGTACAACTAAATACAGAATTTAATCAGCCACAATTTGGTGAGAGTGCAAGTTATTTTAATCCAACTAATACAGTAAATGAAGCTACTCTAAGACAAGAAGTAGATAGATTAAAAGGGTTAAGTCAAGAGAAAATTCAAATAACTAGTTCACTTGATGCAGAAATTAAATCTTTAACTAGTCACAGAAATGAGCTAAAAGCTATTCATAATGCACTTACTGCTATTGCCAAATCAAAATCAGCCAGTATAGATAACAAAACAAAAATAGCAATTCTTCAAATAATTGTTAATGCACAAAACGCATCATAATTAGTAAAGTAATTAATATTACAGCTTTTTTATCAAAACCATAGAACGCCTATTCCAATTGTATTGTTTTAGGCGTGATGGTGGTAAATCTTCTGGTTTTGCATGCTTAAAACCTCTTTTCAGAAACCAATGTTCAGTACGAGTTGTTAGTACAAATAAGTTTTCTATGCCTTGGCGTTTAGCCTTTTTTTCAATGTGCTTGAGCAAACGCTCGCCATCTCCCATGCTTTGTGCTTCGGATAAAACAGTTAAACATGCCATTTCTGCCATTTTTACTTCAGGGTATGTGTACATCACGGCACAGCCAAAAATTACACCATCATGCTCAATCACTGAAAATGAATGAATATCTCTTTCAATTATGTTTCTACCTCGAGGCACTAAAGTACCATCTTGCTCTAATGGTTCGATTAATTGAACAATTGCACCTACATCATCTAAAGTTGCTTCTCTGAGATATTCTAAGTCCTGATTAGTAATCATCGTACCAATACCATCGTGTAAAAATAACTCTAATAGCACTGCTCCATCAACATTAAATGGAATAATATGACAACGCTCCACACCAAGCCTTAAACTGCGTAACATATGTTTTATATACTCAGATTCATCTTTATTTAAAATCCCAGAATTGATTAATTCAGTTGCAGTTTCCAATGAAAGTTCTGAAATTAAATCACGATTTTCATCATATAAACCAGAAAACTCACTAATAAATATAAGTTTATCTGCTTTAATTGCAATTGCAGTTTGTGCAGCAACATCTTCCATGCTTAAATTGAATGCTTGCCCTGTTGGAGAAAATCCAAGTGGAGATAATAATACAATTTTGTTGCTAGCAAGCAACTGTTTAATCGAATCAGAATCTACTTTTCTAACGATACCTGTATGCTGATAATCAGTACCTTGAACAATACCAATTGGTTTAGCTGTAACAAAATTACCAGATACAACAGATATTCTAGCACCAGCCATTGGTGTGTTAGGCAAACCTTGACTAAATGAAGCCTCAATATCTAAACGTAGCTCGCCTGCGGCTTCCTTTGCACATTCTAGAGCAATGCTATCTGTTACTCGAATATCATTTACAAAAGTTGATTGTACATTACGCAAAACTAATTGCTCCTCAATTTGTGGACGCAAACCATGTACAAGCACAATGCGTAAACCCATAGCTTGTAATAAAGCAATATCTTGCACTAGATTATCTAATGCACCACTACGCACTAAATCGCCATCAAAACCAACAACAAGTGTTTTATTTCTATGTTTATGTATATAAGGGGCAACTTCTCTTAGCCAAGTAACGAATTCTGTATTTTTAGGTGCTAGCATAATTTATATTTATTAAGACATGCAAAAAAAGAAATATGTATAAAAATATTTTATCATATAAACTATATTTTAGAACAATTTATGGCTAAAATCCAAAATTGATTGCAATTAAATATTACACCTAAATTCTAGTTATAATTTATAATGATAATCTATAATTATTCCAATATCTAAAGTTATAACATGGCAAAAATAAAAACATCGTTTTTTTGTAATCAGTGTGGGGGAGAAAGTCCAAAATGGCAAGGTCAATGCCCGCATTGCAAAGAATGGAATACGCTTATCGAAGAAAAATTTAGCTCTGCATCTTCTAAGTCATCAGATAATAAATATTCTTCATACCATGGAAAAACTACATCTAAACTAGTTAATTTAAGTGATATACAAACAGAAGAAATTAATAGGTTTAGCACAAATATATCTGAATTTGACCGTGTACTAGGTGGGGGTTTAGTTGATGGAGCAGTGATATTAATTGGTGGAGACCCTGGCATTGGGAAATCTACTTTATTACTACAAACACTAAGTTCATTAGCAAGTGAACATAAAGTAATGTACGTAAGTGGGGAAGAATCAGCTAATCAAATTGCACTACGCACTAAACGCCTTGGATTATCTGCTGATGGTATACAATTACTTACAGAAATTGAGCTTGAATCAATTATTAATAATTTACAAACATTTAAACCAAGAATAGCTGTTATTGACTCAATACAAACACTGTATAGCCAACATATCAGTTCCGCCCCTGGTTCAGTTAGTCAGGTTAAAGAATGTGCATCACAATTAACTAGAATAGCCAAACAAGAAAATATTGTTATTTTGCTAGTCGGACATGTTACTAAAGATGGGCATCTTGCTGGCCCCCGAGTATTAGAACATATTGTAGATACTGTTTTGTACTTTGAAGGTGACCAATATTCTTCATTTCGCTTAATTCGTGCATTTAAAAACAGATTTGGAGCTGTTAATGAATTAGGCGTATTTGCTATGACAGATAAAGGGTTAAAGTGTGTAAATAACCCATCTGCTTTGTTTTTATCACATCATACGCAAGATATATCAGGTAGTTGCATCATGGTTACACAAGAGGGAACAAGGCAACTTTTAGTAGAAATTCAGGCTTTAGTCGATGCAACACCAATGCCTAATCCTAAACGCTTATCTCTTGGTTTAGAGCAAAATCGCTTGTCTATGTTATTAGCTGTACTACATAAACATGCTGGTATTGCTTGTTTTAATCAAGATGTTTTTATTAATGCTGTTGGCGGTGTAAAAATTAATGAGCCAGCAATTGATATACCAGTTCTGCTTGCAATATGTTCATCTTTACTTAATCGACCACTACCGAAAAAATTAGTTGCATTTGGGGAAATTGGATTAGCAGGAGAAATCAGACCATCACCTAAAGGACAAGAGCGATTAAAAGAAGCAGCTAAATTAGGTTTTAATATTGCACTAATACCAGCGGGAAACATGCCTAAAACTAGCATTGAAGGCTTGGAGATAGTACCACTACAAAGAATTGAAGATATGACAGCTTTTTTAAGAAAATTATCTTAAAGTCTACAATTAAAAATTAATTAAACACATGTAGGCATAAATATTATATTAATAACATGCCTACGTTCTCAACCTAAATATATAAAAATACTATAATTATTTTTTCATAACTAAAGTACTAGGCAAACTAGATAAGTAAGCTGCTATATCTTTCATATCTTTATTCGATAAATCTTGTACTTGACCTTGCATAATTGGGTTAGAACGCCCAAAATTAGGGTTTTTAGATTTGTAAGAAGCTAAAGCAAAATATATGTAATCTTCCTTTTGTCCAGCTAATTTTGGATAATCAGGCGATGTAGTTTTATTAAAATCTGCACCATGACAGCTAGCACAATTTTTTTGTTTAACTAATTCTTCGCCTCTTTTTTTATCCGCAGCAAAAGACGGACTAACAACACAACTTGCTACTACACAAGCAAAAAGCATTTTAATAATTTTTTTCATGATATACCTGCAAAGATTATTTTGTATTATTATTAACTGTATCTGACTTTTGCTCGCTGTAATAAGCGGCCAAATCAGCAATTTCTTGCTCTGATAAACTACCAGCAATACTTTGCATTGTAGGGTGCTTACGCTCGCCTGTTTGATATGCTTTTAATGCTTTTGCTATATAGCTTGTATTTTGACCACCGAGTAATGGAACACTGTAAACTAGTGGGAAAGACGCTTTGTATTCAGGTAAAGCATGGCAACCAATACACATTGCTACTTTTGATTGAGCTGCTTTGGGATTTCCTACTGGGTCTTGTGCGTATGAATTATGTGCTACTGTAAAACTAGCTGCTAATAGCATTACTTTAAATAGAATGCGATGTAACTTCATGGTGTAGTATCTTTTAGTAAATTAATTAATAGGTGTTATTTTAACTGTTATTTGCTCTTTTGTAAAATTAAAGGATAAATTTAATTTATAAATAAAATAATTTCTATGTTATGCTTGCCTTATGCAAATTATATTATGATATAGCTGGTTTTATAACTTTATATACTAAAATCTACTACTTCCTTTTTTACCCTTGGTGCTACTGCACACATTAATTCATATCCAATAGTTCCACAATGTTGAGCCACTTCATCTATATGCAAATTCTCCCCCCATAATTCTACATCGCTTCCAATCTTTGCGTTTGGTATATGGTCTAAATTCACTGTTATCATATCCATTGAAACCTTGCCAATTATTTGTGTTTTAACATTATCTACAATTATTGGTGTTCCGTCGGGTGCATGTCGTGGATAGCCATCAGCGTAGCCACAAGCAACTACTCCAATTATCATGTCTTTTTCTGATTTGAATCTAGCTCCATATCCCACTTCTTGCCCACATTTTATATTTTGAATAGCAATTATTTTGCTATGTAAATGCATGGCGGGTTTTAATCCAATATCTTGTATATCTTCATATATTCCACTTGGAGATGCACCATATAAAGCAATTCCAGCTCTTACCCAATCATAATGTGCATTTTTATGCCATAAAATTGCAGCTGAATTAGATGTACTTTTTTGTTCAGGTAAATTATTCACTAACTTATTAAATTCAAAAATCTGATGATTAATTCCATTCTCTACATCTGCTTTTGCGTAATGTGTCATATGCGTTAATTGCCCAAGCCATGGCTTTTGTTTTAATTCTAAATATGTTTGATGATAATGTTGAATATCCAAGCCTAACCTATTCATTCCTGTATTTACTTTTAAAAATATATCAATTTTTTGATGTTGATGATTAAAATTATGATGCCATTTATCTAACAAATTAATTTGATATTGGCTATGTATAGAACTAGTTAAATTATATTTACTAACTAAATGTAAATCTTCAAAATCAAAAAAACCTTCTAACAATAGCACTGTTTTTTGCCAGCCTAATTCTCGAACTAAAATAGCTTCATCTAAATCAAGCACAGCAATGCCATCAGCATGAGCCAAACCAGAGTATATATTTTTGATATCATGACCGTAAGCATTTGCTTTAAGCACTGCAAATGTTTTTGCAGGGTTTGCTTTTGCTTTTAGTATATTTAAATTATGTGCAATCGCAGATGGAAGTATTTTAGCAAGAATTGGTCTAGTCATATTATTTTAATTTTTATATTTTAGTAATTTGTTAGTGATTTACTTAATGTATTGTTTTAGCATAGCTTCTAATTCACTTGATTTTTTCTGTACTTCAGCCGTATCACATTTATTTGATGCTGTAGCACTAGAGTTACTAGAACTGGTATTTAATATTGTATTGCAATTTTTATTAACATAATCAACCAATTGAGTATGTAAGTTTTTAAATTTTGCTTTTTCAGCTTCAGGAATGCCAGCAATAATTTTTTGGTAAGTATCAAGCAATCTTAATTTTTGCTCTTTTGTTTCTTGTTCAACGCAGTTTAACACCGTTTTATGGTCTGTTCCCGCATTATTTATACAATTTAAAAATTTTTGTGATTGCCCAGCTTGAGGGGCTTGTGTTGTTTGTGCAAAGCTAGGGCTAGCAACAAAAATCGATGATATAAAAAGTGCTAATGGTAAATATTTTAGTATGTGTTGCATATTAGTATATATAGCTTATTTTAAAAGTATAATTTATCATAAATTACAATATTTGGT
>JBJOQB010000090.1:0-3333 GCA_046050125.1 Pseudomonadota bacterium | reverse complement strand
AATAAAATGAATATTGTGGTGTGCATATATGTATACATTAAATATATACATATAATACTAAATTGAAATATTATAATTACTCTAAAGTAGACTTAGTAGAACTATCAGCTATATTGATTACTTCTTCTCTTAAATCAACAGGTAAAGAAATATCTAAAACATCTTCTGGTAGTTGCTTGGTAGGCTTTACTCCTAATTCTTTCAGCATTTCAGCTTGACGAATTAAATTACCCTTGCCTGTTTTAAATTTGTTATAGGCTTTATCATAGCTATCTCTAGCTCTTCCCATGTATTCGCCAATTTTTTGCATATCATCAACAAACCCAACTAATTTGTCATATAGTTCAGCACCTCTTTTCACTATATCTTTGGTATTTTGGCTTTGATATTCACTACGCCAAATTTGAGCTATCATGCGAATTACAAACAATAGCGTAGATGGGCTAACGAGTAATATATTTTTTTGCCAAGCATCATTCCACAGTGATGTATCATTTGAAATAGCAAGCATAAATGCAGGCTCAATTGGAATAAACATTAACACAAAATCAGGCGATTTATCATCATGAATATTTTGATAATTTTTATCAGATAGATTTTTAATATGATTACGAATTGAGTCAATGTGTTTTTTGAGGCTTTGCTCTCTTAAAATATCATTATCTGCTTGTAAATAATCATTATAAGCACTAATTGAGGCTTTTGCATCGATAACTACATATCTATTTGCAGGAAGATATATTACAACATCAGGTTGAATGCGTTTACCATCGCTGTTTGTATGGCTTTCTTGTATTTTATACTCATGTCCTTTGCGTAAACCACCTGTTTCTAATACTTTTTCTAAAATTAATTCTCCCCAGTTACCTTGAATTTTATTATCGCCTTTTAAAGCTCGAGCTAAGTTATTAGCATCTTTTGATAATTGTTGATTTAAATGCATCATTTCTTTTACTTGTTGAGATAAAGCACTACGTTCTTTACCTTCAACTTCGTAGGCTTGCTCTACTTTGCTTTTAAAATCAACAATTTGTGTTTTCAGTGGTTCTAGTAATTGAAATAAATTTGATTGATTTTGCTCTGTAAAACGCTTACTTTTTTCTTCAAAAATATCTTGTGCTAATACTTTAAAGCTATCTTCAAGTTGTTTTCTGCTTTCTTGTAACAACTCTATTTTTTCATGGTTTTGTAATTGCTCATGTTGTAATTTTGTCGTTAAATGTGCGATATCTGCCGCCATTTTCTGCTTTTCTCGCATTAAAATATCATATTTTTCAGCAATCTCTCTTTTTTCCTGTTTTAGAATAGGAATCTCTTTATTTTGTTCTTGAGCTACTGCAAAATTGTTTGATATGGATTGTAAATTTCTTCTTAATAAATCAATTTCATTTGTATAATTTGATGATTGTTGTTCATTCTTAGCATAATCATCTTCTAAACTTTGTAATCTTTCTTGTAATTGAACTACATCTACTTGATGTAATGCCTGTAAAGTATCAATTGATGATGTTAAATGTTTTTCTTGGATACGCTTTGTAATGATCCATGTTGCCACAGCACTGATAATCATTGAAATAAGTGCTGTTAATAATATTAAAAAAGAATTATCCATAAGAATTGTAATCTGTTGTAGATGTTGATTATGTGTATGTTAAATTAATTTAGTGCAAAAATAAAGCATTCAATACATATTATAAAAATATTATAGCTATATTAAAAATATTATAGCTATATTAAAAATATTGAATAAATATTAAATATCAAAATAAGTAAAAGATTATTGTATATATTCATAATCCATGTATACAAAAATGTTATGACTTTACTATATAATACTAGTATTATTAGATGAGGTCTTAATATGCTAAAAGTTAATGATATTACAATTAAATATAGTAATAAAATAGTTGTAAATCAATTATCATTTAATTTGTTAAAAGGCGAAATAGGTTGCCTACTAGGTCCATCAGGCGAAGGTAAAACAAGTATATTAAGAGCTGTTGCGGGTTTGCATAAGATAAATTATGGAAATATTGTAATTAATGATGTTGAAGTTGCAAATTCATCTTTAAATATGCCACCACAACAAAGAAAAGTTGGTATGTTATTTCAGGACTATGCTTTATTTCCACATTTAAGCGTAGAACAAAATGTTGGATTTGGTATCCGAAAGCAAGAGAATTTTCAAACTAGAGTTGATGAATTGCTTGATATGGTTCATATGCAACACGCAAAACACAAGTATCCGCATGAGTTATCTGGTGGTCAACAACAAAGGATAGCGCTTGCTAGAGCATTAGCACCTAAACCTGAACTACTACTTTTAGATGAGCCATTTTCAAGCTTAGATAGTAGCTTAAGGGAAGAATTAGCTAAAGAAGTTAGAAATTTAATTAAATATCATAACATAACCGCATTACTGGTAACACACGACCAAGCTGAAGCATTTGCTATGGTTGATAAAGTTGGTGTTTTATACCAAAAAGTCATGCAACAATGGGATACTCCTTACGATTTATATCACACCCCACAAAATCCATGGTTAGCAAGCTTCATTGGTAAAAGTGTGTTCATTGATGGTTATGCAACAGATAGTTTTGTAGATATAGAATTAGGCAGATTGCAACATAGCTCAAATATGAATGGAAAAGTAAAGGTTTTACTAAGAGCTGATGATGTGATACATGATGACACAAGTCCAACTAAAGCAAAAGTAGTAGCCAAAAATTTTTATGGTGCTGATTTTTTATACACCCTTGAGTTAAATTCAGGGCAGCAAATTTATGCTTATGTTCCAAGTCATCATAATCATGAAATTGGCGAAGCAATTGGTATATATCTTGAAATAACTCATGTGATGTTGTATTAATAAAAATTATCTACTATACAAATTAATTATATTCCATATGGCATAAGTAACTGCCAGTATAGCAAATAAATATCTAAATATTTTCTCACGTAAATTTAATTTTTGATATACTAATTTATTTGCTTGAATCTTGTTAGATATTTTCCAAATATAAATCGATAAAAATATTGTTACAATTGATATTAATAAAAATGCATATGGCACAAACTTCATTTCAGATAAGTTTTTAAAATTAAAAAAAGTCCATATAAGCATAATTATTCCCAATATAAATTTTATTGCTCCTATTAGCCTTAATATTATTTTTGTAATTTTGAAATTCATTGATTATCTCCTTATAGTATATTTATCAAACTTGCCGTAAAACCTCGTCCTTCAGGGCGGGGATATAAGGCAACACGAAAAACACGAATAAAAAGCATGGTTTTTAGAGTATTTTGAGTGAAAAAACAAATTAGCTAGTC